>JALDXR010000256.1:0-5705 GCA_032154865.1 Nocardioidaceae bacterium | reverse complement strand
GCCGGCGAACAGCCGCCGCGCGTCGAGCCGCCTGACGACCGCACCGACCGGGTCCGCGGCCGGCTGGACACTGTGGATCGACGCCTGGTCGAGCGCGTTGCGACACCAACCGATCCGCAACATGCTGCGCACGCTCGACGACCGCTGGCAGGCTGCCTTGTCCGCGGCGATCCAGGACTGCGTCGACAGCGGCGACTTCGCCTGCGCCGATCCCGCCGCGACCGCCACGAGGATCGGCGCTCAGCTCGACGGACTGTCGGTGGCCGTCGTGGTCTACCGCAGCGTCAGCCGCGCCGAACTGCGCCGGTGGATTCGCGCCACGGTGGCGGACGAGGTCGGCATCGACGCCGAACAGCTGGCCTGATCGAAGCATTCGCATCACCTCACACCAGCCAGTTCTGTGGATGGCCGGCCTGGGTCAGTGCCGGCCGGTCCAGACCGAAGCCGGAGACGTCGGCACCGCACTCGCCCTTGACGGCGAGCTCGGCGAGCAACCGACCGAACGTCGGCGTGAACTTGAAGCCGTGCGCGGCGCCGAGGCCGACGACCACCGCCTCGTGGCCGGGCACCGTGTCGAGCACGAAGTCGCGATCGGGCGTGAGCGTGTAGAGACATGTCTTCGACCGCACCGGTGCACCGACGGCCGGCAGCAGCTCACCGGCGAACTGCCGGAGCCGCTCGACGCGGGCGAGATCGGGGTCGAAGCCACGCGAGTCGCCGGTCACCTCGGCGCCACCACAGTCCTCGGCCACCTTCATCGCCGGCTCGCCGTAGGACGGGAAGCCGTAGTAGCAGGGGTCGTCCATCCAGATCCACAACGGCAGCTCGCCGGGAGCGTGCCGGCCGGGATCGTCGATCGCCAGGTACGTCACCTGCTCCAGCGTCACGGTCAGCGGCAGTCCGTAGTTGAGACCCGCGAGGACGACGTTGGTCCACGCATCGGCACAGACGACGACCCGCCGGCAGCGGACGATCCCGGTCGCCGAGTCGACCTCCATGCCGCGCTCCCCGAGGTCACGTACCTCGGTCACCGGCGACCGCTCTCGCAACTCGGCGCCGCGGTCGCGAGCCAGCCGGTGCAGGAGCGCCACCGTACGGGCGGCCGGCACGATGCCCGCGTCGGGCTGATAGAGCGCCTGGGTGCCCTCGGGGGGATCGAACTGCGGCCACCGGCGGCGCAGCTCCGCACGGTCCACCTCGTCGTACCCGATGCCGCATTCGCTCATCGCGGTTGTGTAGTCGACGGCTGGGATGGCGGCGTCGGGCGGGAACAGGTCGAGTCCACCGGTCGTCGTCACGAGTTGCTCGCCGGAGACGCGCTCCAGATCGGCCCAATCGGCGTACGCGTCCTGGGTCAGCCGGACGTAGTCGGGCCGGTGGTAGCTGTGGCGAAGGATCCGAGACGCATCGTGCGACGCACCGCGCTCGTGGCCCAAGGCGAACCGCTCGAGGCCGACGACGCGATGGCCGTCGCGGGCGAGCGCGTACGCGGTGGCGCTGCCGAGGGCGCCGAGGCCGACGACGGCGTACTCGAACTCGTCAGCCATCGTGCTCCTCCAGTCGCGGCACCAGCCAGCGCCGGATGTCCGCGCTCCAGTCCTCCATCGGGGCGAACCAGCCCTGCCGGTAGGCCCGCGACGTCATGCCACGCTGAACCGACTCGCAGATCGCCCAGTCCTGCCGATTCACCAGGTCCCACAGCTCCCCGGCGTCGTCCGGGTCGAACTCGTCACGAGCGGCCTCGTCCGGAGCGAAGAGCAGCTCGCACGTCACCCGAGTGCGGCCGGCGGCGAGCGGCCACAGCACGAGTGCCATCACGTGGTCCGCCGAGCACGACAGCAGCAGGTTGGGATAGAGCAGCTCGCCCTTGTGCCGGGTGCGCTCTTTGGCGTCCAGGTCGGGAAACGGCGCCCGGTTCGTGGTGCCGGTCATGGTGAAGGTCCAGGCGTTCGCGCGATGCGGCACGCCGGCGTCCCAGTCGAGATCGACGCCACCGCCGCCGAAGGCGGGAACCAGCCGGGTCAGCTCCGGATGGACCGGACCGCAGTGGTAGCACTCGTTGAAGTTCTCGAGCAGCAGCTTGTAGTTCGCCCGGACGTCGTAGTCGTACCTCCGGCCCACGACGAGCGACTCCAGCGGATAGCGCGCGAGCCGGGTGGTGAAGTCCGCGAGCTCCACGCTGAGGTCCGGCGCGGTCGACGGTGTGAGGTGGACGAAGCAGAACCCGCGCCAGCTGGCCACCCCGACGGGTGTCAGTGCGAAGTCGTCCGGAGCGAAGTCGTCGACGCCGTCGGTGTGCGGTGCCCTCAGCAACCGACCGGACAGGTCGTAGGTCCACGAGTGGTACGGACACCGCAGTGCCTGCGCCGGACGACAGGGCGGTGGCTCGTCATCGGTGACGGGGACGATCTGCGAGCCGCGATGCCGGCAGACGTTGTAGGCGCCGTGCAGCCGCAGATCGGCGTCGCTGGTCACCAGGATCGACTCCCCCGCCACGTCGACGACCGCGACGCGGAACTGGTCGGTCAGCCCGAGCTCGTCGAGACGCCCGACGCACAGCCACGAGTCGTACAGCACGGCGTCGCGCTCGCGCTGCCAGTGCGCGTCGTCGACATACCAGTGCTTCGGGAGCGCCGCCTGCAGGCGATTCGACGGCGAGCCGGCGCCCGCCGGTCGTCCAGTCGTCATCGCTGTCTCCGATCGGCCGATCAGCAGAAACTGACTCGCGAGTCAGTTGGAACAAGCCTGCCACGGAGTCTGGTGCGGGCGAAAGTCCGCGCTCTGGTCAGCGGACGTTGGCCTCCGGCAGCCAGCAGGCGGCGACGTGACCTTCGGTGGTATGAATCACAGGCAGCGGCTTGCCTCGACAGGCCTCGGAGATGCCGGCGACGTCGGCCGCTCCGTTCTTGAGCGCGGGGCACCGGGGGTGGAATCGGCATCCGGCCGGGATCCGGGTCGCATCCGGCGGCTCACCGGTGAGCACCATCGGCTCGATTTCGTGCATCTCAGGCACGACCGACAACAGGGCCTTCGTGTACGGGTGTCGCGGCTCCGAGAGGACCTGCTCGGCCGTGCCGAACTCGACCAGCCGGCCGAGGTACATCACGGCGATCCGGTCGGCGATGTTCCACGCGAGTCCCAGGTCGTGGGTGATGACCAGCACGGTCAGCCCGAGCTCGTCACGCAGTCGCAGCAGCAGCGCCAGGATCTCGCCGCGGATCGACGCGTCCAGGCTGGACACCGGCTCGTCCGCCACCAACATCTCGGGCTCCAAGGCGAGCGCACCGGCGATGACGACCCGCTGCCGCTGCCCGCCGGACAGCTCGTGTGGGTAGCGCAGGAAGAAGCTCTCCGGTGGCCGCAATCCCGCCTGCGTCAGCGCTCGGGCCACCTGGTCGTTCTCCGGGGCGTCGGACTTCGTCACCATCCGATGGATCCGAAGACCCTCCGCGACCGATTCGTAGACGGTCTGCCTCGGATTGAGCGAACCGCTCGGATCCTGGAGCACCAGTTGGACCCGCCGGCGGTACGGCCGCAGCCCCCGAACCGACGTCGGCAGCGGGCTGCCCTCGAACTCGATGCTGCCCGCTGTCGGCCGTTCCAGACCGAGGATGGTGCGTGCCAGGGTGGTCTTTCCGGAGCCGGACTCGCCCACGACGGCCACGACCTCGCGAGCGTCGAGGTCCAGGTCGACACCGTCCACCGCCCGCGCTATCGGCTTGCCGCGGGCGCCGAACTCGACGACGAGGTCACGAACGCTGAGCAGCGGACCCGTCATGGTCGTCCTCCCCTACGAGTACGCAGGCCACCGGCCGGTTCGGGCCGGCCAGCCGGACCGGCGGATCGTACTCGGAACACTTCGCCAGAGCCACCGGACAGCGCGGATGGAAGGTGCAGCCCGACGGCAGGTGCTGCGGGTCCGGCGGGTCGCCGGGCAGGCCCGCCGGAGCGAAGCGGGCCTCCGGATCGCCGATCCGGGGGAACGCCCCCGACAGGGCGCCGGAGTACGGATGCTTGGGATGCCCGAAGACCTCGTCGGCCGGGCCCTCCTCGACGACCCGACCGGCGTACATCACCGCGATCCGGGAGCAGGTCGACCCAAGCACCGACAGGTCGTGCGTGATCATCAGCAGGCCCAGGCTGAGCTCATTGACCAGCCCGGTCAGCAGGTCGAGCACCTGCGCCTGCACCATGACGTCCAGCGCCGTCGTCGGTTCGTCGGCGACGATCAGCTGCGGCCGGCAGGCCAGTGCCATGGCGATCATCACCCGCTGCCGCTGCCCGCCAGACAGCTGGTGGGGAAATCCCCGTGCCCGATCGGCCGGCAGGCCAACCTGCTCGAGTAGCTCGCCGACCCGGCTTCGGACGGTTTTCGCAGCAGTCGAATCGTGGATCAGGATCGGCTCGGCGATCTGGTCGCCGATGCGCTGCACCGGGTTCAGCGAGTGTAGGGCGCCTTGGAAGACCATGGCCGCTTCGTCCCATCGGAGCGCGCGCAGCTCGCGCCAGCCGAGCGTCTGGACGTCCTTGCCGCCGACCCGGATGCTGCCCTTCACCTTCGCGTTGACCGGTTGCAGCCGCAGGATCGTGCTGGCCAGGGTCGACTTGCCGCATCCCGACTCGCCCGCGAGCCCGACGCTTTCACCGGCGTCCACCCTCAGATCGACCCCACGCACGGCGGGGATCTCGCCGCTCGCGGCGCGATAAGTAACCTCGAGGTCCTCGATCTCGAGCAGCGGTCGGCGCGTACGTTCGCCTTCGTAGCTCGCCGCCGGTGCGCTCGGCACTGGGCCGGTGGGATCGACCGCGTCGCTCGTGAGCTCGCTCATACCCGGTCCCGGAGCCGCGGGTTGTAGACCTCTTCGAGCGCCTGGCCGATCAGGGTGAACGACATGACCACCAGGATCACGCAGATCCCCGGCGGCAAGAAGTACCACCAGGCACCGGTCGTGATCGCGCCGGTGCTGAAGGCGCCGTCGAGCATCGACCCCCACGACACGCGAAGCGGGTCGCCGAGGCCGAGGAAGGAGAGCGTGGTTTCGCTCAGGATCGCGATCGCCACGGTGAGCGTGGTGTTGGCGAACACCATCGGCATCACGTTGGGCAGCACGTGCCGGCTCATCTGTCGCCAGTCCCCTGCGCCGAGCGCTCGGGCGCGTTCGAGGTACGGCCGGCCTTCGATCGACAGCGTTTGGGCCCGGATCAGCAGGGCCGTGGCCGGCCAACTCGTGACACCGATGACGAACGCGATGTTCAGCAGGGATCGGCCGAGCAGGGTAGCCAGGACGATCGCGAGTGGAAGGAAGGGCACGACCAGGAACCACTCGGTGATCCGGAAGAGGGCGGCGCCGAAGAAGTTCCGGTAGTGCCCGGACGCGAGGCCGATCAGGGTTCCCAGCACCATCGAGATCGCAGTGGCGAGCAGGCCGACCAGCAGCGACACCCGCGAGCCCCAGATCAGCAGCGTGAGAACGGACCGGCCGTTTTGGTCGGTGCCCAGCGGGAATTCCCACGACGGGCCCTCGAGCACACCGCCGGTCGCCTCGGTCACTTCGATGCCGGAGTGGTCGGCGAGCACCGGGGCGAACAAGGCCACCAGGCCGAAGAACACCAGGACCCCGAGGCCGATCACTCCGGTCCGGTGCCTTCGGAACTGTTTCCAGGTTCGCCCGGCCGACTGACGTCGGCGCTGCCAAGTCAGCCGT
>JALDXR010000255.1:0-5719 GCA_032154865.1 Nocardioidaceae bacterium | reverse complement strand
GTCACCCTCTGGCACCGTGACGGTCGGCGGATCGACCGGTGCCAGTGGGGTGAGGGCGACGGCCTGGCCGAGTGCTGACCGGGACTCTGCGGGCTCTCACGCGGTCTTCCGGCGGGTGAGCACCACCGCTACTCTGATCGCCACAACGCTTCGACCCTGGGGGTGAGCTGGCGGACCAGGTCGAGCCGTTGCCACACCTACGGCTCGTGATGCATGCGGTGGGGGACCGCGTCACGGGATGCAGCAGGTGGTCTGTCATCGAGCCTCACCGACGACTGGAGGCAACGATGAAGCTGCTGAGAGGGACCTGTGTGGTGGCCGGCGCCGCGCTGAGCATCGTGGTCGCACCGACCGCCGCGGTCGCCGCTCCACCGTCCAACGACGGTCTACGAAACGCGATCCACATCACGGCGCCGTACCGCGACTCGGTGGACGTCACCGAGGCCACCCGTGACACCGGTGCACCGATCGACCGCGCCTGCTTCGGCAAGCGGGGAAGATCGGCCTGGTATCGCTTCTCGCTCGCCAGGACCCAGCGGGTCGTCCTCGCGACGAATGGCAGCAACTACGACACGGTCTTGAACCTCTATCGACGCACCGATTCCGGCCGGCTCCGGCTCGTCGACTGCAACAACGACCGGGAAGGCCCTACCTCCGCGCTCGCTCGCCGGGTGCAAGGTGGCGCGAAGTACGTCGTCATGGTGGCGGACTTCGACAACGACACCACGCCTGCCAGGTTGCGATTCCGGATGGTCCGCCCAATCCAGGCCAAGGTCAGTGCGAACGGTCAAGGCCAGGTCCTCCAGAACGGAAGCGCCCGGCTGTCCGGGACCGTGTGGTGTAACCGGCCGGGGTCGCTCTTCGTCGCCTTCCAGATACGGCAGCGGATCAGTGACACGGCAGTTGCCGATGGCTTCGACTTCCGCAGGAACATCGACTGCAGTCAGAACCGGGCGACGTGGCGGTTGCGGGTCGATCCTGACGGTGCGGCGGGCTTCGTCCCAGGTCGAGCGCGGCTGACCCTCGAGAGCAACTGGTATGTGTGCGAGCGCTTCGCCGACGTCGGCTGTGACTTCGAGCAATTCAAGCGGCGTACGGTCCAGCTCGTCAGCTGAACGGAGGCGGCAGCTCGATATTCCCCGCGGAGTTGCTGTTGGTCACACGATCGGTCACACGGTGCGCTCCTACGGTGCAGTCATCGCAGCCTAGGAGAAGACCATGAGCACCACCACGATCCGTACTAATCGGAACGCGCACACCGTTCCCGATCTGCTGACCATCAAGACCTCCGTCGACGCCTTGCTGCACACGCTGGCCGAGGCGGATCTCAACGACGCTCGGTGGGAGTCGGCCGGACCCCTCGTCAGCGCGGCGGCCCAGCAGCTGCGGGAGGCGTTAGGGACCGAAGCCCGCGGCAGATGCTTGTCGGTGCCGCCGGTGGTTCGGGCAGCCGACTTCGCCCAAGCGGCGCGCGCGCTGCTAGCAGATGCCGCCCTCGTCGAACCTGCGGCTGCCCAGCAGTTCGTCCAGTTGGCTGCCGAGGCGATGCTGGCGCTGCGCTGATTCCTCGGCGGATACTCCGGGTGGAGGGCACGTGAACACAGAGGTACGGCTGTTGGGCAGCCCCGACGCCCACCGCGGCGCGGATCGGGTGGACGTACGCGGCCACAAGCCGTGGCTGCTACTGGCGCTGCTGCTGCTCGGCGACCACCAGCCCAGTCGCGAGCGACTCCAACGGCTGCTGTTCGTCGACGCTGCCGACCCGGCCGCTGCTCTTCGGTGGAATCTCTCGCAGCTGCGACGCCTCGGCATCCAGGTCGACGGCGACCCGGTACGGACCGAGGTCCCGGCCGATGTCACGGTCGATCTGCTCGTACTCCGGGGCCGCGCGGATCACGCCGCCGAGCTGGCCAGACTCGACGAGGATCTGCTCGCGGGAGTCCGCGCCGAGCCGGGCACCGAGCTCGCCGTCTGGCTCGACGAGGAGCGTCGCCATTTGAAACGGGTCGCGGTCGACGTACGGCAGGAGGCGGCGCTGGCTCTGCTTGGGCGGGGCGAGACCGAACGGGCTCTGCAGCACGCCCGCTATGTCGCGGAGGCGGCGCCCTTGGACGAAAACGCCGCGGCGCTGCTCGTCCGGTGCCTGCGTGCCGCCGACCGGGTGACCGATGCCCGGTCGGCCGCCAAGGACGCGGCGACCCGGCTTCGGCACGAGTTGGGGGTGGAGCCGACGGACGCGCTGTGGTCGGCCGTTTCCGCTCCCCTGGGCGGAGATCGCCGGGTCACCGGACCCGGGGCGGTCGTAGCCCAGATCGAGGCGGGTCAATCCGCGGTCAACGCCGGCGCGATCGACACCGGGCTGCGGTCGCTCCAGGGAGCTGTCGTGGCCGCCCGGGCGGTCCGTGACGCAGCCCTGCTGGCCCGTGCGCTGGTCGAGCTCGGCTCGGCTCTGATCCATGGTGTCCGGGGGGTGGATCAGGAAGGCCTGGCCATGCTGCATGAGGCGGTTCCGCTGACCGAGCAGGTGGGTGACGGGCCGCTTGCCGTCACTGCACGTCGGGAGATCGGCTACGTCGACTTCCTGCGCGGGAGTTACGACCGGGCGACCCACTGGTTCGGAGAGGCACGGGCAGCGGCCGACGACAGTGCCCGGGGACTGGGCTGGGTGGACCTGTACGACGGCGCGTCGGCGAACGACATCGGAGACGACTCGCGGGCCGAGCGCCTGCTCTCCCACGCGTTGGAGCAGGCACGTGCGGACCAGGACCTGCGGCTGCAGGCGTACACACTGACGATGATGGGCCGCGGCCATCTGCTGAGTAACCGGCTCGACGACGCCAGCCGGCACCTCGAGGAGGCACTCTCGGTCGTTCGCGCAGTGGACTGGACCGCGTTTCGGCCGTTCCCGGAGTCGCTGCTCGCCGAGTCGGCACGACGGGCCGGCGACCTCGACCGCGGCCGCGATCTGGCCGAGCACGCCTATGTGCTGGGTGAGCAGGTCGGCGATCCGTGCTGGGAGTCCCTCGCTCTGCGTACGCTCGGCCTGATCGGGGTGGACAGCGGTGACCTGGACCATGGTGTGGCCATGCTGGAGCAGGCGCCGGTGCAGTGCCGACGACTTCCAGACACCTGGCGCTGGATCGAGATGTGGGGCTATGCGGCGCTCGTCGACACTGGAGACCGGCTCAATCTCGAGGCCACGGCGAGTTGGCGAGCCCACCTCGACACCGAGGCGACCGCGATGGGAATGCGTCCCCTGGTCGAACGGGCCGGCTAGCCCGGCGAGTACGTTCGCCTTCCGGAAGTGAAGCGTCCGCAATAGCGCCTAGCCTGACGGTCATGGGCATTGACTTCCAGGACCTGACCGGCTCACGGTTCGAGCGGGTCGACCTGCAGGGCTCGACGTTCACCACCGTGCTGCTCAACGGTGTGACGATCCAGAACGCTGACCTCCACCGGGTGACGATGAGTGGCGTGGAGATCGTCGACAGCACGATCAACGGCGACATCCAGAACCTCGTCATCAACGACGTCGACGTGGCGCCGCTGATCGAGGCGGAGCTCGACCGGCGCTATCCGGACCGGCCGAAGTTCCGGCCCACCACGGCCGATGGGTTCCGCGAGGGGTGGGACGTCAACGAGCGACTGTGGGCGGCGACTGTCGAGCGGGCTCGTCGGCTGGAGCCGGCCCAGCTGCACGAGTCGGTCAACGGCGAGTGGTCGTTCATCCAGACCTTGCGGCACCTCACCTTCGCCAGTGAGTCGTGGGTCGGCCGGTGCCTGCTTGGCGACCCGACTCCGTGGCACCCGCTCTCGCTGCCGTGGGACCAGATGCAGCCGCGAGAGGGGGTGCCGTGGGATCGTGACGCCCGCCCGTCGCTCGAGGAGGCGCTGGCGCTTCGTTACGACGCGATGGCGCTGGTACGCCGGGTCGTCGACGACCTCACCGACGAGCGACTCGCAGAGCGTACGAAGCCGTTGGTCGGCCCCGGCTGGCCCGACGAGGGCGCGACGTTCCCGGTCTCGGAGTGCCTGCTGATCGTGCTCAACGAGGAGTGGCACCATCGGCTGTTCGCCGAGCGCGACCTGGCCGTCCTCGAGGAACCAGGCTGACCCGATGGAGTTCCACTTCGCCGGTCTGGTGTTCGAGTGGCGCGGCCCCTCGCCGTACTACTTCGTGCCCGTACCCGACGAGGAGTGCGCCGACATCCACGAGGTGGCGGCGATGGCCACCTATGGATGGGGCGTGATCCCGGTCGCGGCTCGAGTCGGCGAGGTCGACTTCAAGACCTCGCTGTTCCCCAAGGACGGCGGCTATCTGCTGCCGCTCAAGGACGCGGTCCGCAAGTCACAACGCATCACGGCCGGCGACGAGGTCACCGTCGAGCTCACCGTGCTCCTCTAGCCGGGCACTTCACGCGACCGAGTTGCACCAGGTCCGGTACGCCTTGGACTTGTTGGTGAGCTGGACCTCGACGCCCCGCTTCCAGTTCTTCTCCCAGGTGACTGGGTTGTCGAGAACCCTGGCCCAAGCACCGATGCCGGCAGCCTTCAGGTTGGCGGCGAGGCCGCGGTTTCTCGCCCACTGCCCGGCCGCCGCCAGCACGACCTCGGCCGACAGCGCTTCGGCGTGGTTCAGCGACACGTCCGGCTCGTCGGCGTCGGGCTTCCACGCCGTCTTGGCATCCGGAGCGCTGCTGTCGAGCTCCGTCAGCAGCCGATAGGTCGCGTCGTTGCTGAAGTAGACCCGGCCCAGCACTCCGGCCTGGGCTGCAGCGTCGCGCAGGGCCACGAGCCGGTCGTTGCCCTTGGCGAACCAGCCGGGCCCCTTGACCTCGAGGTCCATGATCTGACCCTGGTTGCCGGCCAGCGTCTGGAATGCCTCAGACGCCGTCGGCAGCTTCATGTCGTTCGGTGTGGTGAGGCACTGGCTCTGGATGTCAGCCATCAGCCAGTTCTTGACGTCGCCCTCGCAGTTGGTCGTGTGGCGGAGCGACATGTTGTGGATGATCAGGAACTTGCCGTCGGCCGTCAGGAAGACGTCGTTCTCGGTGTACGCCTCAGCGTCGTGGGCACGCTCGATGGACTCGATGGTGTTCTCGTCCACTGCGGCCGACCAGTAGCCGCGATGCGCCAGGGCGGTGGATCCGCAGGCACCGGCCGCCTGCGCTCCTGGCCCGGCGAGCATGACGAGCACCGCCGCGAGCAGCATCGAGATCAGAACGGACGAGAGCTGGAATCTCCGGTTTGTGTCCATCACTCGCGCGACGGTAGTTGTCCGTCGGTCGCCAGTCCAATCCAACAGGCTCGATCTACGACATACATACGGCGCGGCGTCCGGTCAGACCTCACCCCAGGCCGGTACCCACCGGCCCCCGTGCCGTTGTTGGCCTTGGCGCTCCGCCCGGTATCGTCGTCCTGAGTCAGCTGCAAAGTTGACACAAGGCCGAGCCGGAGCGGGGTCGACAAGGCGAATCCCGCCATCTCGGGGACAAGTCCAGTGGAGATCGCTGGAAGAGAGGTCGTCATGAAGAAGATCCTGATCCTGGCTCTCGTCGCCGCCGCCGTCATCTTCGGCGTCAAGAAGGCACGCGCCGGCCGCGCCGACGCTGACCTCTGGGCGGAGGCAACCGACTCCGTCGACCGCTGACGGTCGTACGACCGGGGGCGATAGCTCAGTTGGTAGAGCACCTGCTTTGCAAGCAGGCGGTCGCCGGTT
>JALDXR010000010.1:0-20305 GCA_032154865.1 Nocardioidaceae bacterium | reverse complement strand
CGCTCTGGCGGGGGCGGTGATCGTGTACGCCGTCGGCGCCGTGACGATCCTCGCCGTCCTCGGCCCCGAGGGGGGCGCCGGGTCCGACGAGCCACTCGCGGACGCCGTCCAGGCAGGCTCCTGGGACTGGGCGGTCCCCCTGGTCCAGGTCGGCGGTGCGGCCGCCGCACTCGGTGCGCTGCTCGCGCTGCTGGCCGGCATCGGGCGCACCAGCCTGGCGATGGCCCGCGAGGGCGACCTCCCGCGGGTGCTCGATGCCGTCCATCCCCGGTTTCGAGTGCCGCACCATGCCGAGCTGACGGTCGCCGCCGTTGTCGGAGTGCTGGTCCTGACCATCGACCTGCGGGGCGTCATCGGCTTCTCGTCGTTCGGTGTCCTGACCTACTACGCGATCGCAAACGCGTCAGCGTTCACCCAGCCGGCCGAGCAGCGCCGATGGCCCCGATGGCTGAACGGGCTCGGCTTGGTGGGGTGCGTGGTGCTGGCGTTCACCCTGCCGCCGCTGGCCGTGGGGATCGGCGTCGCGGTCTTCGCGGTGGGGCTCGCCGGCCGGTGGCTCGTCCAGCGGCACCGGTCGGATCAGCGCTCGGCCTGACGAGCGCGCCAGGCCTGCTGCTTGGCCCGATTGCCGCAGACCCGCATCGTGCACCACTTGCCCGTCACGGCCCGGGAGTTGTCGTAGAACGCCCACTGGCATTGGTCGTCGGCGCAGACCTTGAGCCGCCGCCAGGTGCCGTCGGCCATGGCGCTGACCACCCGGCCGAGGAGGGTGCCGAGAGCGCCGTCGACGCCGGCTGCTCGCACGGTCGTACGCCAGCCGCGATCGGGCGTGAACGCCACCGACAGGTCGGCTCGGGCCGCGCCGGCGTCGAGCGACTGCCGGGCGTCGGCGGGGACGTCGGCCCGATCGTGATTGGCGGCCAACGCCGTCCGGAGTGCCTCGCGCAGATCGATGGCGCGCCGGACGTCGCCGCTGGTGGGCGCGGGATCGGTCGCCAGCTCCTGGGTGACCAGCCAGGCGCGCAAGCCGGCGGCATCGTCGATCTGGTCCGCACCGGTCTCGACGTCCAGCGTGTTGACGAACTGGCGGACGGCCTCGAGCATCCCCGGGGCGGCAGGAGGCGTCGAGACCATGAAGGCAAGGATAACCACCTTGCGGAGTCGAGCGGTTACTCATAACCTCTCTGATCATGACACAGGTTACGCAGTCAGGGGCCACGGAGCGGGCCTGGACGAACGCCAACTTCCGGCGACTGTGGGTCGGCGCAGGTGCCTCGTCGTTGGGTTCGGAGATCGCCGAGATCGCCATCCCGCTGCTGGCCCTGGTGACGCTGTCGGCGAACGCCGCGGAGCTCAGCGCGGTTCGCGCCGCTCAGTTCCTGCCGTTCCTGCTGGCGACGCTGCCACTGGGTCTGCTCGTCGACCGGCGGCGTTCGGGGCGGTTGCGGATGATGGTGGGATCGGACGTCGGCCGGTTCCTGCTTGTCGCGAGCATCCCGATCTCCGTCTGGGTCGGCTTCGCCAGTCTCGAGCTGTTGTGCGTGACGATCTTCTGCGTCGCGACGCTCACCGTGCTCTACCAGGTCGCGGAGTTCGCCCTGCTGCCCAGCCTGGTGCCGAGCCACCTGCTGGTCGATGCCAACGGCAAGATCACCGCGACCCAGGCGGCCAACGAGACCGGTGGCCGCGGACTCGGCGGGCTCCTCGTCCAGGCCGTGTCGGCTCCGGTCGCGGTCGTCGTCAACGCGCTCGGGTTCCTCGTGTCGGCCGTCAGCCTGCGCCGGATCCGCGTGCCCGAGGAGGTGTCACCGGACTCGACCGCGACCGAAGCCGCCAGCTCGGGCCGAGAGCTCGTCGAGGGCCTCCGGATCGCGCTCGGCAATCGCTACATCCGGCCGCTCCTCGGCGAGTCGACCACGTACAACATGTTCAGCGAAGCCTTTTTCCTCGCGCTCATGCTGATCCTCGTACGCGATCTCGACTTCTCCGCCGCCGCGGTCGGTCTGGTCTTCACCATGGGCGGAGCCGGATCGTTCGTCGGCGCCTGGTTCGGTGCGCGGTTCACCCGCCGGTACGGCTACGGCCGGGTGCTGCTGACGACGCTGATCATCGGGAACACCGCTCCGCTGGCTGCCGTCTTCGTCGACCGGGTCGAGTGGCCGCTGCTCTTGCTCTGCGTGGTCTTTCTCACCATGGGGATCGGCATTGGGATCGCCAACGTCCACGGCGTGAGCCTGCGCCAGACCGCCGTGCCAGCGCACCTGCGGGGTCGGGTGAACGCGGCGTACCGGATGATCTCGTGGGGCGCGATCCCGGCGGGTGCGGTCCTCGGGGGGCTGGTGGCGACCCAGGCAGGGGCGTACTCGGCGATGGTCATCGGAGTCATCGGGATCGCCAGCGCCTCGCTCTGGGTCGCCCTCTCGCCGGTGCCACGGCTCGCGACGATCGACATCGGCGGGACCGACCGGGCTGCCTGACCGGCGCGGTCACGACGCAGCCGACCTGATCCGGCGCCAGCAGAATTGGTGCAAGACTGCACACTGGCGGGGGATCCGGCGCGATGTTGCGCCAACACTCGGCTCGGGGGATCGAAGGGTGGGCAGATGAGACGGACCACGGTGCTGACTGCCGCGGGGACGCTGGCGGTCGCGACACTCACCGCCTGCAGCGGGGACGACTCCGACGACGCTGACGCGGAGGCCGCCGCACCGATCGGGGTGCTGGCCGGGGCCTGGACGGCAGCCGACGCCGAGGCATTCGGCGACGCGACCGACGCCCCGGACCCGGCCGGTGAGGCGTTCAGCACCATGAACGACGAGCTGCTGGTCACCAAGACCGAGGTCACGCCCACCGGAGAACCCGAGTGCACCGACGACGGCTGCGCCCAAACGCTGTCGGTGGCCGTGAACCTCGACGGGCTTGGCAAGTGGACCTACGAGACCGAGGTGACGACGGTCGCGGCCGGCGACGCCTGGGCCGTGCATTGGCAACCCGCCGTACTGCATCCGGAGCTGACCGAGAAGACCGCATTCGAGCGCCGTCGTACGCTGCCGAAGCGGGCGCCGATCCTGGACCGTCGCGGTGAGGAACTCACGTCGTACCAGCGGGTCTACCGGGTCGGCGTCGTGCCCGAGAAGGCGAAGCCGAGCACCTACGACGCGGTGGCCCAGCTGCTGGGAGTCGACGGTGACGAGCTCCGCCGGCGCGCCGATGCGTCGGAGCCGGACTGGTTCGTCGACGTGATCACGCTTCGGAAATCGGACTACCAGCCGGTGCGCGGCCGGCTCCTCAAGATTCCTGGCGTCGCGGTCGACCTCGGCCGGCTTCCGCTGGCACCCACGTCGGAGTGGGGCCGGGCAGTCCTGGGCACGGTGTCGCCAGCCACCCAGGAGACGTTGCTCAACGCCGGTCCGCTCGCGATGAGCACCGACGACGTCGGCTCGAGCGGACTCCAGGCCGCCTACGAAGAACAGCTCGCCGGATCGCCCGGAGGCGCCGTCCTCCTGGTCGACGACAACTTGGTGGGCAAGCGGCGGCAACAGCTGTGGCGGACGCCGGTGACGTTCGGCAAGCCGCTCCACACGACACTCGACTACCGGTTCCAGGACGCGGCCGAGCGGGCCGTCGCAGGGCAGTCCAAGACGACCGTGTTGGTCGCAGTCGACGCGCGTACGGGCGGGATCCTGGCCGACGCCAACGGCCCGGACATCACGTCGTACAACACCGGCTTCATCGGCGAGTACCCGCCCGGGTCGACGTTCAAGCCGATCTCGGTCGCAGCGCTGATCGAAGCCGGGCAGAACGTCAATGAGCCGGCCGACTGTCCGAGCACGACGGTCGTGGACGGCAAGCGGTTCAAGAACTACGAGTTCACCTCCTTGCCGGCCGGGTCGAGCTTCGCCGACGCCATCGCGGCATCGTGCAACACGACAGTGGTCTCGCGAGCCCAGCGACTCGGCGACGACACGCTGCACCAGACTGCGACGCAGTGGTTCGGCGTCGGTGCCGATTGGGAGCTGGACGCCTACTCCGGCTCGGTGCCGACCAACAACAGCCTGGTCGACAAGGCCGCGTCGATGATCGGTCAGGCCCGGGTCCTGATGAGCCCGCTCGGTATGGCGCTGGTCGCCGCCGCCGTCGACTCCGGCCAGGCCCGGGCACCGAGCCTGATCGAGGGTGAAGGCGGTGGGCCGGTCGGCGAACCGTTGCCCGACCCGATCGCCGAGGACCTGCGCCGGATCATGCGGATGGTCGTGACCCAGGGCACCGCGTCGTCGCTTCGCGGGCTGCCCGGCGACGTCGCGGCCAAGACCGGCACCGCGGAGTACGGCACGGCCGACCCGCCGCGTACGCATGGCTGGATGATCGGCTATCGCGGTGACGTCGCGTTCGCCTGTCTGGTGGTTGACGGCGAAGGCGGCAACAGCGACGCCGGACCGGTCGTACGCCGGTTCCTGGAGTTGGCTCCCACCACGCCCTAAGCCACGCCCGACCGCCCGGAGCAGCGGATAAGGCATTGTCCCGATGTGCTGGGGGTCCTTAGAGGACGAGTCTTTCAGCATCAGATCTCACGAGCAGGAGAGAACGATGCAGTCGAGTCTCATCCCTTATCTCATCGCCGAGGACAACTACCGCCGCGACCGGGCGCGTCGACAGGTCGCCGCCGCGAAGCTGGGCCGGCGAGTCCGTCGAGCCAGGCGTGCGCGCTGAGCCCGGAGAATCGGCATCGCGGTCCTAGCTCCCCGCGATGTCGATTCTCCGTACTGCCGCCGGCCTGTCGGGCGCGATAGGCGGCGGCCATGACTTCACCGACCGCGAGGAGCGGTTCGCCGTCGTCGGCGACGTCATCGAGGCGTCCTCCGGCCGCCCTGATCCGTTGATCGTCGATCTCGGCTGTGGCCCCGGGTCGCTCGCCGCGCGGCTCGTCCACCGGATGCCGCAGGCCCAGATCGTCGGCATCGACTCCGATCCGCTTCTGCTCGAGATGGCGCAGTCGGCGTACGGCGACCGGCCCGGACTGCGGTTCGTCGAGGGCGACCTCCGTACGCCGGGCTGGCATCGGCGACTGGGCCTGGACCGAGCACCCGACGCGTTCGTGAGCACCACCGCCCTGCATTGGATGAACCGCCGCGAGCTGGCCCGGTTGGTGCGCGAGTGCGCCGGGCTGATCCGCCCCGGCGGCGTGTTCGTCAACGGTGATCACATCGGGGACGGCGACATTCAGCCGCGTATCGACGAGATGACCCGAGCGATACGAATCGGCCGAGAGCGCCGGTCGAGGGCCGGCGGCGAGGACTGGGAGGACCGGTGGCACGCGCCGGAGCTCGCCGACCTGGTCGCGGCCCGCGCCGCCAAGGACCTAGATCCCGCCAGATCGGACGCGCCGTCGGTCGCCGAGCACGTCGCCATGCTGCGGGTGGCCGGCTTCGCGGAGGCGGGAGTCGTCTGGCAGATCGGCGACGACCGGGTCGTCGTCGGAATCGCCGAGTCCTAGCCCGATCCGCGTATTTCCTTCCGTTTCGCCGCGTTCGGGCTCTCGGTCGCAGATCGCCGCGAGCGGAGCGTCTGAGGCGCTGGACGGCCACATAAGCACTGGTCAGCAGAAGGGATAAGGCATTGTCCCGATGTGCTGGGGCTCCTTAGAAGACGAGTCTGAACGTGTCAGAACAAGCGCTCACCAGGAGACCACAATGATTTCCACCCAGGAACACTTCATTCGCGCAGAAGCCGACTTCCGTCGCGAACACATTCGCTCCCAGTTCGCTGCCAGGGCGCAGCGGAAGGCGGCCCGCAGGGCTCGCCGGCTCCCCGCGGCACGCCGCGTGGCCGGCTCCCTGTCCGGTCGACTTGCGACGGGAAGTTGAGTCCAGATAGCGGGTCGGCTGCGGTAATCGAGTACGAACTGTCGTCTCGACCGGCGATGATGGTGGATGTGCCACCAGATTCGCCCGCAGCCGGCCCGCTTATTGGTCGCTCCGAGGAGCTCAAGCAACTCGCCAACTTGGCCGGCATCGATGCAAACAACGGTGTCGGCTCTGTCGTCGTCGCCGGTGATGCCGGTGTCGGCAAGACCCGGCTGCTCTCCGAGCTACGCGATCAGGCGCGGGCAGCAGGCTGGCGCACGGTCCTCGGCCATTGCCTGGACTTCGGCGACAGCGCGCTGCCGTACCTGCCGTTCAGCGAAGCCTTCGGTCGGCTGGCCTCCGACTCGCCAGCCCTCGCCGACACCCTGGTCAAGGCAAGTCCCCCCGTCGCCCGCCTGATGCCGGGCCGGCGCATCCTCTCCGACGCCGAACACGCCGCCGTCGAACGCGTCGAACGCGCCGATCTCTTCGACGCGATCCACCGCGCCCTCGATCACCTCGCCAACTCCGACCCGCTGCTCCTCGTCGTCGAGGACCTGCATTGGGCCGACGAGTCGACCCGCGAGATGATGAGCTTCCTGTTCACCCGGCCCTTCCACGGCCAGGTCTCGATCGTGGCGTCCTATCGCAGCGACGACCTCCATCGTCGTCACCCGCTTCGTGCGACCGTCGCCGAATGGTCCCGCCTGCCGGGAGTCACGCGCCTCGAGCTGGAGCCGCTCGAGGACGCCGACGTCCGGAGCCTGGTCCGGTCGCTGCACTCGGCGCCGATGCGCGAGCGCGACGTCCACACCATCGTCGAGCGCGCCGAAGGCAACGCCTTCTTCACCGAGGAGCTCGTCGCCGCCACCGAGGGCGGAGCGAGGTCGCTGCCGACCAACCTCGCCGATCTCCTTCTCGTCCGGCTCGACCAGCTCGACGCTGACACCCGTACCGTGGTCCGGGCTGCCGCCGTCGCCGGTCGCCGGGTGTCCCACGAACTCCTCGCCCGGGTCGTCGAGCTTGACGCCGGCGGCCTGGACGAGGCGCTGCGAGCAGCCGTGGAACGGAACGTGTTGGTCGCGGTGAGCGCCGACAGCTACGCGTTCCGCCACGCGCTGCTCGCGGAGGCGGTCTACGACGACCTGCTCCCCGGCGAGCGAGTACGCCTGCACGCCGCCTATGTGTCGGCGATGCGTACCCGCGAGGTCGGCGGCACCGCGGCCGAGCTGGCTCGCCATGCCCGGGCCGCCCACGATCTGACCACGGCCGCGATCGCCAGTGTGGACGCGGGCGACGAGGCCATGGACGTCGCGGGACCCGACGATGCCGCCCGCCACTACGAGCTGGCGCTGGAGCTTCTGTCCGAGGACACGACCGGCATCGCCGACGACAGGTGCATCGACCTGATCGACCTCGCCATCAAGGCCAGCGACGCGGCCGCGGCAGCCGGGCATCCGATCCGGGCCCTCGCTCTCGTCCAGGACCAGCTGCGCGCCGTCCCCGACGAGATCCCGCCGCTGCACCGAGCCCGACTGCTTCTCGCCGTCGCCACCATGGCGGGCCTGAGCGACAACACCGTCAACTCCCTGGAGCTGACCACCGACGCCTTGAAGCTGGTGCCGTCCGAGCCGCCGTCGCCCCTGCGGGCGCAGGTCCTCGACGTCCACGCCCGGGCCAACTTCCACCGCCAGCGCACCGAGGAATCGGCGCGGTTCGCCAACGAGGCGGTGCGGCTTGGCCGCGAGCTCGGACTGGCGGACGTGATCGCCAATGCCACCACCACGTTGGCCAAGATCGAGGAACGGACCGGTGATCCCGACTCCTCGCAGCGCGTCCTCGAGAAGAACATCGCCGAAGCCAGAGCCGCTGGTGAATACGTCGGCGAGATCCGAGGGCTTTACTTCCTCGGTGGTCTGCACTTCGAGCACGGCCACCTCGCGGAGGCCTTCGAGGTCTTCCAGACCGCAACCGCTCGTGCCGAGGAAGTGGGCCGTCCCTGGGCGCCGTTCGGCGTGGACTCGCGAGTACTGGCGGGCATCGTCGCCCACGTCAGGGGCGACTGGGACACGGTCAAGCGGATCGTCGACGTCACCGGCCAGTCGCCGCCGGGACTTGCCGAGGCCATGCTCGCGGCCGTCGGGATGCTCGTCTCGTCGGGCCGCGGCGAACAGGGCGCGCTCGAGATGCTGCCGCATCTCGAGACCTGGTGGAACCGCGAGGCGGTGATCGGGGTGCAGGCCGTCGGCGCCGCGATCGACCTCTACGGCGACACCGGCCGCCTCGACGAGGCGATCGCCGTGCACGACAAGGTCGTCGCCAGCGTCTCGGAGCTGTGGCAGGAGGACTTCCCGGCTCGCACCCGCATCGGTGCCACGCTGATCGGACAGCTCGCCACCGAGGCGGCCCGGAGCGGCCACGCCGACCATGCCGACCTCGCCCGTCGCGGTGACGCCCTCGTCGACGCCTCCGACCGGGCACTGGCCCGCACGTCTCGACTCGGCCGTCAGCGTGGCCCCGAGGGTGACGCCTGGGTGTCCCGGATTGCCGCTGAGCACGCCCGACTGCGCTGGCTGACCGGCATCGACGCTCCGCCGGAGGACGACCTCGTCGCGGTCTGGGAGCGCGCCGTTGCCGACTTCGAGCGGTTCGGACACGTCTTCGAGGTCGCGCGCTCCCAAGCGCGGCTCGCCGCCGTGCTGCGCGCGGTGGGTCGGCCGGAGGATGCCCGGGCCGTCAGTGACCCGGCCCGCGAGACCGCCCGGCGCCTCGGCGCGACGCCGTTGCTGACCGAGCTGCGTACGCTCGGCCCGGCCCGATCCGGTCGACGCGCCGTCGCCACCGAACGGGAGGAGGGGCTGACGCCGCGAGAGCAGGAGATCCTCGCCTTGGTGGCGCAGGGCCGGACCAACCGCGAGATCGCCAGCCAGCTCTTCATCAGCGCCAAGACCGTCAGCGTGCACATCTCGAACATCCTGTCCAAGCTCGGCGCGGGCGGCCGGACCGAGGCAGTGGCCCTGGCGCGCCGTCGCGGGCTGCTCGACGACTGAGCCGTACGCGCGTCGGAAGCCATCGCCGTCGCGTCAGGCCCTAACCGTACGATATCGGTCAAACGGTTAGCCCATGCCATGGCTCGACGTCACGGCCAGCGCTGCGCAGGCCACAATAGGGCTCATGCATTGGGAGATGGTCGACGACCTGGCGATGCCGAAGTGCGTCGGCGGGCATCCGGCCCTGGACTTCTGCAACACCTGGGCCGGGTGGGACGACCCGCCCGAGTCGCGTCGGGAGTGGCTGGAGAGCTACGACCACCTGGCGGTCTGGGCCTGGCATGCCGGCCTGATCGGCGAGTCGGACGCTCGTCGGCTGCGACGGGCCGCTGCCCACTCGACCAGCGCCCCGACGGGCCTGCTCACCGACGCCCGGCGGCTGCGTACGACCCTGCACACCGCTGTGCTTCGGCCCGACGACGCTCGCGCGCTGAGCGGCGTCACCGGCTTCATCCGCAAGGCCGCTTCCCAGGTGAGCGTCCGGCCGGGTGCTCCGCCGCGATGGGAGTTTTCGGCTTCGACCGGGCTCGATCTCCCGCTGCATGCGGTGGCCTGGTCCGCCGGCGATCTGCTGACCTCGCAGCGGCTGGCGACCGTCAAGGCCTGCCCTGGCGACGGCTGCGGCTGGCTGTTCCTCGACCACACCGGCCGGCGTCGGTGGTGCATCATGAGCGTGTGCGGCAACCGGGCGAAGGTCGCGGCCTACGCCAAGCGGCAACGGGCCGGCCGACCGACCTAGGTCGCAGCCGTGGGCTGGTGTCTGCGCGTTCGACTTGCTTAAGTGGAGGTACCAGGCCACAAGCGCGGGCGAGGTCATGATGACGGACAAGAAGTCGAAGCCGACATCGTCGGAAGACGACCTGCACCGGAAGTTTCGTGAGGCGTTGAAGCGCAAGAAGCGGTCGCCCCACGCGACGCCGGAGTCGGAGCCGGGACACCGCGAGGGGACCGGACCGGCGACCGCCGATGTGCAGCGCAAGGAGTTTCGGCGGAAGACCGGCTGAGCCGACTCAAGCCGGCTGGGAGGCCAGCTCCTTGGACGACCCGCGGAGCCCGATCCAGCCGAACACGCCACCCAGCAAGAGCAGCACGGCGCAGACCATCATCGCGGACTGGTAGCCCTCGTTGAAGGTGACCGGGTCCTCGTAGTCGTCGCCGGTGAGGCCGACGGCGTACGGGAGGGCGGCCACGGCGAGCAGGCTGCCGGCCCGCGCCACCGCGTTGTTGACGCCGCTGGCGATGCCGGCCCAGCGGTCGGGCGCCGCGGCGAGGACGGTGGCGGTCAACGGGGCGACGAGGCAGGTGAGCCCGAACGCGAACAGGGTCATGCCCGGCAAGACGTCGATCCAATACGACGCGTCGGCGTCGACGGCGGTCAGCAAGACCGCGCCGAGGGCGCAAAACAGCGGGCCCACGGTCATCTGGATACGTGGGCCGATGCGGGCGGCGAGTGCGGCCGATTTACCCGACAGCAGCAGCATGACGACCGTGATCGGCAAGGTGGACAGGCCCGCGACGAGCGGGCTGTAGCCGGTGACCACTTGCAACTGCAGTACGAGCAGGAAGCTCAACGCGCCGAGCGCTCCGTAGACCACCAGGGTCAGCAGGTTGCTGGCGTTGAACACTCGGGACTGGAACAACGCCGGCGGCACCATCGGATGGGATCGACGCATGCTCAGGACGAACGCGATCAGCGCGACGACTCCGATGCCGGCGGCGGTCGTGATCGTGGACGCGGGACGGGTGCCGGCCTCGATAAGGGCGTACGTGATGGCGCCGAGTCCGATCGCGCCGAGCGCAGCTCCCAGCAGGTCGAAGCGCTCGGCCGCCTGCGGGTCCCGGCTCTCGGGGACGTGCCGGATCGTGATCGCGACGATGGCGACCGCGATCGGGACGTTGATCCAGAAGACGTACTGCCAGCCGACCGACTGGACCAGTCCGCCGCCGACGAACGGTCCCAGCAACGTGGAAACGCCCGCCATGCCCGACCAGATGCCGATCGCCCGGGCCCGATCCTCCGGCCGGTAGGAGCCTTGCATCATCGCCAGGCTGCCGGGAGTGAGAAGGGCCGCGCCGATGCCCTGGATGGCTCGGCCCAGGATCAGCATCTCGGGGCTGGTGGCGAGGGCACACGCTGCGCTGGCGACCGCGAACCACACCACGCCGACCAGGAAGACCCGTCGCCGCCCGAGTCGGTCACCCAGGGAGCCGCCGACCAGGATCAGCGACGCCAGCGCGAGGAGGTAGGAGTTGAGCACCCATTGGAGATCCGCGATCGACGCGTTGAGGTCGTCGCCGATGTCACGGAGCGCGACGTTGACCACCGTGCCGTCGAGGAACGCCATGCCGGTGCCCATCACGGCGGCTGCCAGCAGCCAACGTCCGCGGGCCGAGTTGAGCTCGACCGGGTCGACGCATTCGGGATTCTGGCCGCACGGGCTGGTGGTGCGAGCGCGGTCTTCGTGCGTCGCCGGGGTCGTCACGCTCTAAGTGAACCCCATGTCGGTGACGCCATGTTCCCGTCACGGAGACGAGAGTTGGCGTAAGAAGTCAGCCCGCAGCGAAATTTGGTGCGATTTTGCGCCAACTCTTTCGAGGCGGCCTGGGAACGGCCTGGCGCCCGCGAGTACGCTCACCGACGACCTTCGCGACTTCGGGAGGTGGCATGACCGGAAGTGTCCTCGACGAGGTGCTGGCCGACCTGACGGCCGAGACCGCCGACCTCGACGTACGCGTCGCGGGGCTGACCGCCGTGCAATGGCAGTCCCCGACTCCTGCCGAGGGCTGGACGATCGCCCATCAGATCGCGCACCTGGCCTGGACCGACCAGGCCGCGCTGCTCGCCATGGAGCGGCCGGACGAGTTCGTTCGCCAGATCGCCGATCTGTGGAGCGCGCAGTCGAGTCCGGTCGACGCGGCCGCCGAGGAGGGTGCGCGGCAGTCGCCGGACGAGCTTCTCGAAGGCTGGCGATCCGGCCGCCGCGCCCTGCACACGGCGCTGGTCGCCTGGCCGGCCGGCCAGCGGATCAGCTGGTTCGGGCCGCCGATGAGCCCGGCGAGCATGGCGACCGCGCGGCTGATGGAGACCTGGGCGCACGGCCTCGACGTCGCGGAGGCGCTCGGCGACCGTCCCGAGCCGACCGATCGGGTCCGGCACGTGTGCCATCTCGGCGTCCGTACCCGCGATTTCTCGTACGCCCAGCGCGGGCTCGCGCCGCCGGACGAGCCGTTCCGGGTCGAGCTGACCGGACCGAGCGGCGAGCGCTGGGCCTGGGGACCGGTGGACGCCGTGCAGTGGGTGTCCGGTGACGCCTACGGATTCGCGCTGCTGGCGACCCGGCGACGGCATCGCGACGACGTCGACGTACGCGCCAAGGGTGCCGACGCCGAGCAGTGGCTCGACATCATCCAGACCTTCGCCGGTCCGCCCGGCGACGATCCGCAGCGGCGAGGGACCTGACGATGTTCGGGCCAGTGGATATGGTATGGGCGGCTTGCTCCCAGTGACCCGGGACCAACCGGATCGCCCCGGGTCTGCCGTGAAATGACTCTGAACTTTGTCGCGCAACATAGGCCCGGCCTGCCAAAGTCGTACTGGCGGCCACACCAGCCGCCCCAGCAGCCCGAGACCCCGACTGCGAGAGATTGACGCCCATGACCGAGCAGCCGTCCGAGATCGTGCATCTGGACACCACTCCCGATGATGACGGCATCGCCATCGCCACGATCACGCTGGACAGCCAACACAACCGCAACGCCATCAGTCGGGCCTTACAGCGGCAGTTGATGGTGCATCTCGACGCGGCGGACCTCGACGATTCGGTCCGCGCCGTGGTGATCCGTGCCGACGGGCCGGTGTTCTGCTCTGGCGCCGACATGGTCGAAGCCGCGAGCGGAAGCATGGAGAAGGGTGCCCGTCGGCTGGTCGCCCTGCAGCGCAAGATCGTGGCGCTGGAGAAACCCGTCGTCGCCCGCATCCACGGCCCGGTGCGGGCGGGCGGCCTCGGCATCGTCGCCGCCTGCGACGTCGCGATCAGCGCCGACACGGTCAGCTACGCCTTCACCGAGGTACGGCTGGGCCTGGCCCCGGCGGTGATCTCGCTGAGCGTACTGCCGCGGCTGACCGATCGGGCCGCATCGCGCTACTTCCTCACCGGCGACACGTTCGACGCCCACGAGGCCGAGCGGATCGGACTCGTGACCAAGGCGGTCCCGGCCGACGAGCTTGACGCGGCCGTCGACGCCGTCGTCGACTCGTGGCGACAGGCGAGCTCACAGGGGCTGTGCGAGACCAAGGCGCTGCTCAACCAGCCGCTGGTCCGCGCTATCGACGAGTACGGCGAGCATGTCGTGCGCCAGTCGGCTCGGCTGTTCGGGTCCGACGAGGCGATCGAGGCGATGAGCGCCTTCCTCGACAAGCGCAAGCCGAACTGACCGGCCGAGTCGAACCACCGATTTCGGTAAACTAGGTCTTTCGTGCCTGCAGCCGCTCGTGAGGAGAACGGTGCCTGACAACGACGCCCGAATCGCTCCCAGCGACTCCGTCATCGCGGCGGAGATCGCCGGTGAGCAGGCGTTCGTGGACGTGGTCTACCGGCGTCTCGACGAGTCCGCCGAGCAGGCCAGGGCGCTGGCTGTCGAAGGCCACGGGCGCGGACGGCTCGGTCACGAGGGCGGGCTCGTCGAGCGTGACGCCATGGTCTACCAAGCCGCCAAGCGGATCGCCACGCTCGACGCCGCGCACGAGGGGCTGGTCTTCGGGCGTCTCGACCTCGTCGAGGGCGATGCGCGATACATCGGCCGGATCGGGCTCCGCGACGCCGATCGGGAGGTCATCCTGGTCGACTGGCGGGCGCCGGCCGCCGGTGTCTTCTATCAAGCGACTCCGCAGGAGCCCGCCGGAGTCATCCGGCGGCGCGTGCTGCAGTGCAAGGGCCAGACCGTCGAGACCATCGAGGACGAGCTGCTCGACACCGACGCGGCGCCGGACGACCTGATCGTCGTGGGGGAGGGCGCCCTGCTGGCCCAGATCAGCCGGGCCCGCGACGCCCACATGCACTCGGTCGTCGCGACGATCCAGAAGGAGCAGGACGAGGCGATCCGGGCGCCGAGCCGTGGTGTCACGTCGATCAGCGGCGGGCCAGGCACCGGCAAGACCGTCGTCGCGCTGCATCGCGCGGCCTATCTGCTCTATGTCGACCGGCGTCGGTTCGAGTCGGGCGGCGTGCTCGTCGTCGGGCCTTCGAACGTCTTCATGCGCTACATCGACCGGGTGCTGCCGAGCCTTGGTGAGACAAGCGTGACCCTGCGGTCGCTCGGCGAGGTCGTCGACGGTGTGACGGCGATCCGACACGATCCGCCCGAGGTGGCCGCGATCAAGGGCTCGACGCAAATGCGTCGCTTGTTGAGCCGCGTCGTCCGGTCCGCGCCGCCGGATGCCCCGTCGGAGTTCCGGTGGTTCTATCGCGACAACGTGCTCCGACTCGACGAGCAGGCCTTGCGGAGAGTCCGGCGGCAGGTGCTCAGCGGCCACAAGCACAATCGGGCTCGGACCCGTGCCGAGCACGCTCTGGTCGAGGCGCTGTGGCCCCAGGTAACCGGCGGCCGCGGTCTCGAGGACAGTCGCGACGACTTCGTACGCCGGTTGACCGGCTCTCGGGAGTTCGAGACGTTTCTCGCCGCGTGGTGGCCGGCGCTCGACGCCGTCGAGGTGTGGGGTTGGCTGCATGACGAGCAGCGGCTGCGGCGCTTCGCCGAGGGGCTGCTCGAGCCGACCGAGATCCGGGCTCTGGCGGCGTCGTGGCCGACGTCCGACGACCCGTCGATCGAGGACGTACCCCTGATCGACGAGCTGCGCTATCTGCTCGGTGATGTGCCGGAGGACCAGGCAGCGTCGGGGGTGGAGGAATCCGATCAGCCGCGCCAGCTGATGAGCTTCGAGCGCGACGACGCCTCGCTCCGGACGACCAGTCGCACCGAGGACGATGCCTACGCCCACCTCCTGGTCGACGAGGCACAGGACCTGTCGCCGATGCAGTGGCGGATGCTGGGGCGCCGCGGTCGCTACGCGAGCTGGACCGTGGTCGGTGACCCGGCGCAGTCGGCGTGGCCGCACCCGGCCGAGGCCGAGCGGGCCCGCGCCGAGGCGCTGCGCGACAAGCCTGAACATGCCTTCCGGCTGTCGACCAACTACCGCAACTCCGCCGAGGTGTTCGAGCTCGCGGCCCAAGTGGCGCGCGTGGCCGTGGCGCGGCCGGACCTGCCGCAGGCGGTGCGCCGGACCGGGGTACACCCCGAGCACAGAGTCGCTCAACCCGAGGAGTTAAAGAGCACTGTCGAGGCAGCGGTACGCGATCTGGCCGATGCGGTCGAGGGCACGATCGCGGTCGTGACGCCGGCGGCGAGGCGTCCGGCGGTGGCCGATTGGCTCGGCGACGAGCCGTACTCCGAGCGGCTCAGCGTGCTCGACGGCCTGGCCAGCAAGGGTCTGGAGTTCGACGGTGTCGTTGTGGTCGAGCCGACCGAGGTGGTCACCGAGTCGGCGTCGGGCTGGCGCACCCTCTACGTCGTGCTGACCCGCGCCACCCAGCGGCTGATCAGCGTCGGCACCGGCCCGTTCCCGCTCGATGATCGGTCCCTCGTGGCGTGATCATCGGCCACTCGTCGTGCCTGCGCCCGGACGAGACCTACCGCGCCACAGTCAAGACGACGAGCGAGTCTTCCTGGGCGACGAGGTCGTGCCGCCGCGCCGGGACATGAGCCATCGTGCCGGCCGGAACCGTGACGCTCTCGACTCCGGCGTTGAGCACGATCTCGCCCTGGAGGCACTGCACGGTGGCGTCGCCCGGACTCTGGTGCTCGGCGAGCCGGGTGCCGGCGGTCAGCGCCAGCAGCGTCTGGTGCAGTCGATGCCCGTGATGCAGGGTCTTCGAGGCGCGGCCGTTGTTGGACCGCCGGGCCTCCTCGAGCTGCTCGCGGCCGACGTTGTCCAGGCTGGTGGCGCTCATGCCCTCATCTTGACATCCGAAGGTGACGCGTGTCCGTCGAGTGCCGAGCGCGGCTAGGGGCGTACCGCGGTCACCAGCCACATCGCCGAGCCGAACATCACCCCGACATCGGTCTCGTGCGCGGCCAGCGTCGTACGCAGCGCGCCGAGCGCGTCGTCCCGGTCGGCGTCGTCGAGCCCGTCGAGCATCCAGCCGAGCAGACCGACGATGAAGTCGTACGCCGCATCCACATCCGGGCCGAAGCCCATCGGCTCTCGGAGGCCCTCGAACGCCACGTCCTGGAAGCCAGCGGCCGTCAGCCGAGCCCGGGCTCGATCCGAATCGCTCAGCGAGAACGGGCCGGGCGCGTCCGGCGGCGGCGCGGGTCGATCACGGCCGCCGGCCAGTGCGGTCGAGATCTCCAGGAACCACTCATTCTCGGCAGCGGCCTGCCAGACGAGGAGCGCCAGCCGGCCGCCGGCTCGAAGGGCACGGGCGAGATTGCCGAACGCCGCGACCGGGTCGCCGAAGAACATCGCTCCGGTCTTGCTGATCACGGCGTCGGCCGCGCCCGGCTCGAACGGATAGACCTGCGCGTCGCCCACCTCGAATCGCGCGTTGCCGATCCCGGCTCGCTCGGCACGGCGGCGGGCCGTGTCCACCAGCTCACGGGACAGGTCGACGCCCAGGACGGATCCGTCTGGCGCCGCGACGGCAGCCGCTCGGGCGGTGTCGCCGCTGCCGCATCCCACGTCGATGACCTGCGACGTCGCGGTCAGTCTTACCGCGTCGAGCATCCGCTGGTCGTAGCGGCTCGTCGACTCCTCGAACAGGTCGGCCTGGCGAGCCCAGTAGGCGCCCTCGTCGCCGTCCCATGCCCTGGCCTGCTCGGCATTCGAAGGGTCCACGTGTCGAGTCTCGATCCCCGTCATGATTACTCCTATACTCCCTAAGGGACTATTCATGGATACTCCCTCAGGGAGGAAAATGTCAAGCGCCAGTCGACTCACGACGACGTCGTACGCGGTCCTCGGACTCCTCGCGATCCAGCCGTGGAGCACGTACGAGCTCACCCGCCAGATGGACCGGAGCCTCGGCCGGGTCTGGCCAAGGGCCGCCAGCAAGCTCTACGAGGAGCCGAAGAAGCTGGTAGCGCACGGACTCGCCACATCGCGACCGGAGCGGGTCGGCAAGCGGCCCCGCACCGTCTACGCCATCACCGACGCCGGTCGGCAGGCCCTGGCGGAGTGGCTGCAACGACCGAGCGAAGGGCCGGTGCTCGAGTCCGAGCAGGTCCTCAAGGTCTTCTTCGCCGATCAGGGGACCCGAGACGATGCCCTGGCGACTGTCGCGGCGACCCGGGAGTGGGCCGAGGAGCGCAACGCGGCCAACCGCGACGTCGGCCAGGCATACCTGGCCGGCGAGGGAGCGTTCCAGGAGAGACTCGCGACGAACATGATCGCCGGCCGGTTCCTCACCGACTTCTATCGGATGGTCTCCGAGTGGGCCGACTGGGCGACCGGGCAGATCGAGCAGTGGCCGGACGACCCGCAACGCGCCGAGCCCGACATGGACGCCGTCCGCGAGACCGTACGCCGCGCCACTTGGTGATCGGTTTTGCGCTCTGGTTGCCGGTGTCGAGCCCTGCCGACCGACGATGAGAGCGCAAAACCGGTGGACGCCGCTGCGTGGATCGACCCTTCACAGGTGGCTACTTGCGAGTAACACTGGTGAGTAGCCCCTGCTGGAGGACCGACATGAGCACCGACGTCACCGAGCGGCAGGCCCGGGAGATCGCCGAGGCCGCCCGCGAGACCGACTGGACCCGGCCCAGCTTCGCCAAGGAGCTCTATCTCGGCCGATTCGATCTCGACCTGATCCACCCGCATCCCCGGGCGACCCCGGAGGACACCGCTCGCGGCGAGGCGTTCCTCGCCAAGCTCCAGGCCTACTGCGAGTCGCTCGACGGTGGGCGCGTCGAGCGTGAGGACAAGGTCCCCGACGAGTACGTCCAGGGCTTCGCCGACCTCGGCTGCTTCGGTCTGAAGATCCCCGAGGAGTACGGCGGGCTCGGCCTGCCGATGTCCTACTACGGCAAGGCGCTGATGCTGGCGGGCTCGGTGCATCCCACGATCGGAGCCCTGCTGTCGGCGCACCAGTCGATCGGCGTCCCCGAGCCGGTCAAGACGTTCGGCACCGAGGAGCAGAAGCAGCGGTTCCTGCCTCGCTGCGCCGAGGGAGCTGTGACGGCCTTCCTGCTGACCGAGCCCGACGTGGGTTCCGACCCGGCTCGGATGGCGTCGACGGCCACCCCGACGGAGGACGGCACGGCGTACCTGCTCGACGGCGTGAAGCTCTGGACGACCAACGGCGTCATCGCCGAGCTCGTGGTGGTCATGGCCAAGGTGCCGAAGCACGACGGCGGCCGCGGTGGCATCACGGCGTTCGTCGTCGAGACCGACTCGCCCGGCATCACCGTCGAGAACCGCAACGCGTTCCTCGGCCTCAAGGGTCTCGAGAACGGCGTCACGCGGTTCCATCAGGTTCGCGTGCCGGTTGAGAACCGGCTGGGCAAGGAGGGCCAGGGCCTCAAGATCGCCTTGACCACGCTCAACACGGGACGGCTGTCGATCCCGGCGATGTGCACGGCGGCCGGCAAGTGGTGCCTCAAGATCGCCCGCGAGTGGTCTGCGGCCCGGGTGCAGTGGGGTCGGCCGGTCGGCCAGCACGGCGCCGTCGCGGAGAAGATCTCGTTCATCGCCGCGACGACGTACGGGCTGGAGTCGGTCCTCGACCTCTCGGCGCAGCTGGCCGACGCCGGCACCAAGGACATCCGGATCGAAGCCGCACTGGCGAAGCTATGGGCGAGCGAGATGGCGTGGAAGATCGCCGACGAGCTCGTCCAGATCCGTGGTGGCAGGGGGTACGAAACCGCCGACTCGCTCGCGGCTCGGGGTGAGCGAGCCGTGCCGGCCGAGCAGGTGCTGCGGGATCTGCGGATCAACCGGATCTTCGAAGGCTCGACCGAGATCATGCACCTGCTGATCGCCCGCGAGGCCGTCGACGCGCATCTCAAGGCCGCGGGCGATCTGGCCGATCCGGACGCCGATCTGTCACGCAAGGCGACCGCGGCCGCCAAGGCCAGCGGCTTCTACGCGAAGTGGCTGCCGAAGCTCGTCACCGGCAAGGGCAGCCTGCCGGGCGCGTACGCCGAGTTCGGCCCGCTCGCGACGCACCTGCGCTTCGTCGAACGCGCGTCGCGCAAGGTGGCCCGGCAGACGTTCTACGGCATGAGCCGATGGCAGGCCAAGCTCGAGTACCGGCAGGCGTTCCTCGGCCGGATCGTCGACATCGGGGCCGAGCTGTTCGCGATGGCGGCGGCGTGCTCGCGGGCCGAGATGCTCCGGGCCGACGCGGAATCGGAGTCCGAGCAGGCCCAGGGCGCGGCGGCTTACGAGCTGGCCGACGCCTTCTGCCGACAGGCCCGGCTGCGCGTCGACGAGCTGTTCGGGCGGCTGTGGAGCAACACCGACGACCTGGATCGCCGGATCGCCGGGCGCACCCTCGACGACGCGTACACCTGGCTCGAGGCCGGGGTCGTCGACCCCTCCGAGGGCACCGGGCCGTGGATCGCGTCCTGGGAGCCCGGCCCGTCGACCAAGGACAACCTCGCTCGGCGTTATCGCTAGGTCGGTGCCTTCTCGCGCCGCAGCCAGCGGACGAGGAGCCCGACGTACGAGATCGCGACCAGGCTGAACGCCACGATCTCCACGAGCCAGGTGTAGCCCTCGGGCCACACCCGGCCGTCCAGATAGTGCCCGATGAAGCCGCCGCTGTACGGCTCCTGGCCACCCTGCTCTTGCAGCCACTTCTCCCACTCGGTCAAGGGGCAGGGGAAGGCGTCGGTGATGACCAGGGGGACGGCCCACGCGACCGCGATCAGATGCGCCCACATCACCCAGTGCCAGCGCCAGGCCAGGAAGCCTCCGATGACCAAGAACACCAGATAGGCGCCGTGGATCACGAGTAGCGCATCGGCGAGCATCCGATAGATCATCGCGGGGTCACGCTCCGGAGTCAGCGTACGGCAGGTCGCCGTTCCGACCCCGTCATCTGCGAGAGTGCAGCCCGAGATCTGATGCGATCGAGCTCGGAGGTAGATCCATGACGAAGGTGCCGGCGTCGTGGATCACGCCCAAGGCGCGTAAGGGTGTCGGGAGCGCCATCGAGGGCCGGGGCATCGTCGCCGTCGAGCGGATCGCCGCTGGCGAGGTCGTCGCGGTCAAGGGCGGGCACCTCGTCACGACCGAAGCCCTGACCGCGCTTCCCGAGGCATTGCAAGAGTCCGAGGTCAAGATCGCCGACGGGCTGCACCTGGCCGCGTTGACCGAGGACGAGTACGAGCCGGTGATGCTGTTCCTCAACC
>JALDXR010000254.1:0-5745 GCA_032154865.1 Nocardioidaceae bacterium | reverse complement strand
CGTCGCGAACGGCTCGGCCATCGTCAGCGGCCTCCGACCGGGGCGATCGACTCGGTGTCCGGAACGCCGATGGACTTCACCGAGTCGACCGCGATCGGCGACCGGATCCGCGACGACTTCGAGCAACTGCGGCTCGGGTTGGGTTACGACCACAACTACGTCCTCGACCGGCCGAGTCCGGACGACACGTCGATGCTGCACGCGGCCCACGTCTGGGAGCCCGGCAGCCGCCGCACCCTCGACGTCTACACCACCGAGCCGGGCATCCAGTTCTACTCCGGCAACTTCCTCGACGGCACCCTGGTCGGGACCGGCGGCCACACCTACCGGCAGAGCGACGGGTTCGCGCTGGAGACGCAGCACTATCCGGACTCGCCGAACCAGCCGGACTTCCCGTCGACGGTGCTCGGACCGGGCCAGGACTACGACTCGACCACCGTCTACGCCTTCGGCACCGGTCCCCGCTGAGGCTGGCCGTAGTAGGCGTCGGGGCCGTGCTTGCGGCTGAAGTGGCGGGTCTCGAGCTCCCCGGAGATCGGGTCGGCCTCCGGCGCGAGGGCCAGGGTCCGGCTCGCCATCGCGGCGACCGTCTCGAGCGCGACCGCGTTGGCGACCGCGTCGGCCGGGTCGGTGCCCCAGGTGAACGGCCCGTGCGAGACCACGAGCGCAGCGGGCATCGCTAGCGGGTCGAGCTGGAGCCGGTCCATGGTCTCGACGATGACCTCGCCGGTCTCCGCTTCGTAGTCGCCGAGGATCTCCTCCGGCCGAAGCGAGCGGGTGACCGGGACGCTGCCGGCGAAGTGGTCGGCGTGCGTCGTGCCGAAGCAGGGGATGCTCCGGCCGGACTGAGCCCAGGCCGTGGCGTACGGCGAGTGGGTGTGCACGATGCCGCCGATCGTCGGGAACCGGCGGTACAACGCGCGATGCGTCGGGGTGTCGGAGGAGGGTCGCAGATCGCCCTCCACGACCGTGCCGTCGGCCAGGGCGACCACGACCGCGTCCTCCGGCCGAATCCGGTCGCACGGGATCCCGCTCGGCTTGATCACGAGCACCCCGCGGTCGCGGTCGACACCGCTCGCGTTGCCGAAGGCCATGACCACCAGATCGGCCGCCGCGAGAGCGCGGTTGGCCTCGGCGACCTGCTCACGTAGCCCGTCCAGCGACATCGTCCACCGCCCGGATGGTCATCCCGACACTTGGGTCCAATCGGTCTCTTGACGCGCGAGAATACGTTTGCATACAGTCGATTGCAAGCGAGCGTCACCCTGGCTCGGACTGCGTGGCTGACGACGACCCGGCCGGGTCTGCGCTCATCGCCCGCGCAGGCAGGAGGAAGCGTGATGATTCGCATGGCCGGGACCCACACTCGGCGAACAGCCGCGGTGTTGGCGGCCTTCGCACTGACCCTTGCGGCATGTAGCGAGACCGGCGGCGACGACGAGAGCTCCAGCGAGAGTGCTGATGTCGCGAGCGGCGGTCAGTTCTGCAAGGACATGAACATCGTGTTCTTCCCCGGCGGCACGTCCGGCGGGCCTTTCGAGACGGTCGTCTACAACGGCGCCAAGGCCGCCGAGGAGACCTTCGGTCCAAGCGTCCAGTACCAGTGGTCCGACTGGGATCCCAACAAGATGATCACCCAGTTCCAGGATGCTGTCGCGACGGATCCGGACGGCATCGCCGTCATGGGTCACCCCGGCGACGAGGCGTTCGACCCGCTGATCGACCAGGCCGAGCAGCAGGGGACCTTGGTGACGGTGATGAACACCGAGTTGCCGAAGGCACAGGCGAAGTACGCCACCGAGGGCACCGGCTACGTCGGGGCGGTGCTCTACGAGGCCGGTGCCGACCTGGCCCGCGAGGCGATCTCCCGGGCCGGCCTGCAGTCGGGCGATCGGGTGTTCGTGTGGGGCCTGAAGTCGCAGCCGGGACGTGGTGAGCGCACCCTCGGCATCACCGAGACCCTGGAGGACGCCGGCATGACGGTCGACTACCTCGAGATCAACGACGCGACCAATGCGGACCCGGCCCAGGGGGTCTCGACCTTCACCGGCTACGTCTCCAAGAACCCGGACGTCAAGGCGATCTTCATCGACCACGGCAACCTCACCGCGACCATCCCGACGTACATGCAGTCCGCCGGTCTGGACGCCGGGAGCATCTATGCGGCCGGCTTCGACATGTCGCCGGCGACGGTCGATGGCATCGAGGACGGCTACGTCAGCCTGGTCATCGACCAGCAGCAGTACTTGCAGGGCTACCTGGCGGTTCTGCAACTGTGCCTGACCCACGAGTACGGGATGAGCGGGCTGCATATCGACACCGGAGGCGGCTTCGTCGACGAGTCCAACATCGCCGAGATCGCCCCGCTCGTGGAGGAGCAGATTCGGTGACGTCCGAGGGCGCGGTGATGCCCGGCGATGAGGACCCGCTGGGTGGCGGTCGGCGTACCGAGCCGCCCGCCGCCCACCGATCCAGGCCCGCGGACCAGTCCGTGGTGGAGCTGAGCCACATCTCCAAGGCGTTCGGAGGGGTCCAGGTCCTGGACGGCGTCAGCTTTCACCTGTCGCCTGGCGAGGTGGTCGGACTCGTGGGCGACAACGGCGCCGGCAAGTCCACGCTGATCAAGATCCTGACCGGGGTCCACCGGCCGGACACCGGCACGATCCGCTTCCGCGGCGACGAGGTCCGGGATCTCACCGTCAAGCGGGCCCGCAAGCTCGGGGTCGAGACCGTCTACCAGGAGCGGGCCCTGGCCGAGCAGCTCTCGATGTGGCGCAACATCTTCATGGGCCGGCCCATCAGCGGTCCGCTGGGGTTCCTCAGGGTCCGCAAGATGCGCCAGATCACCGCTGGCCTGATGGGCGAGTCGATGGGGTTCACGTCGGCCGTGCTCACCCCGGACACCGAGGTGACGGGCTTGTCCGGTGGTGAGCGGCAGGGTCTGGCCATCGTTCGAGCCCTGCACTTCGAAGCGGACATCATCATCCTCGACGAGCCGACGATGGGGCTCTCGCTCGAGGAGACCGACAAGCTGCTGCGTTTCGTCGGCGGCATCAGGGAGGCCGGCAGGTCGGCGGTCTTCATCGACCACAACATCTTCCACGTCTATTCGGTGGCCGACCGGATCGTCGTCCTTGACCGGGGGCGGGTCGCCGGTGAGTTCCCGACGTCGCGCTACACGCTCGACGAGGTCACCGGGATCATGCGCGAGGTGGCCGCGACCGGGACGTTCACCGAGCCCGAACGAAGCGGCGACCGTCGCCGGGCCGACGTCCGAGCCACGGGAGGCTCCCCGTGACCGCCACCGCCGACCGTGACGTTTCGCCGGTCGCTGCGCTCCGGCAGCGCTGGACCACGCGCACGTTCCTGACGTCGTACGCGTCCCAGATCGGAATCACCGCGGCATTCATCGTGTTGTGGCTGGCCTTCGTCACGCTGGAGCCGGACACGTTCCTTTCCAGCAACATCTACATGTCATACGGCCAGACCGTGGCGTACTCCGGGTTGGTCGCCCTCCCGCTGACGATGCTCATCACGGCCGGCGACATCGACCTGTCGTTCCCCTCGGTCATGGCTTTGGGCATGGTCGGCTTCATCGAGGTCGAGGAGGCGACGGGATACGTCGAGCCGGCGATCATCGCGGCGCTGGTGATCGGAGCGCTGGCCGGTCTGACCAACGGCGTGTTCGTCGCGCTCATCGGGATTCCGGCGCTGGTCGTGACGATCGGGACGCAGTTCCTGTTCCGAGGCCTGACCCTCGTGCTGACCGACGGGAGCGCCAGCCCGCTCAACGAGGTGGTCGACACGCCGGCGTGGGATGTTTTGACCGGACGCCTGTTCGGCCGGATTCCCATGCAGTTCGTCTGGTTCGTCGTCGTGGCGGTGGGGTTCTGGTTCCTCATGTTCCGCCATCGGCTCGGGCAGAACGCCCACGTGATCGGCGACAATCGGCAGGCCGCCGAGCTGATGGGCATCCCGGTCCGGCGTACCCGCATCACGCTCTTCGTCCTCACCGGGATGGCGGCGGCCTTCGCCGGTGTTCTGCTCAGCCTCCAGGTGGCCAACTTCTACCCGTCGATGGGCGCCGGCTACCTGCTGCCGACCCTGGCTGCCGTGTTCGTCGGCGGGACATCGGTCTTCGGCGGCCGCGGGACCATCTGGGGCACCTTCCTCGGCGCGTTCATGATCGGTGGGACCGAGGCGGGGATCGTGGCAGTCGGGCTCACCGACTACTACACGAACCTCATCTACGGAGGGATCATTCTCGTTGCGGTCACGATCCATACCGTCCTGCAGCGCAGGTTCCAACGCTGAGCGACTGGAGGTGCCCGAGATGGAGTCACCGGAGCCTGAAGTCTGGTTCCTGACCGGCAGTCAGAGCCTGTACGGCGAAGCGGTGCTGCAAACGGTGGAGGAGCAGGCGGCCCAGGTGGTCGCCGGGCTCGCCGCGTCGCCTGCCATCGCGGCGCGGGTGATCGCGAAGCCGGTTCTCACCACTCCGGACGCGATCCGCCGGCTCTGCCTGGAGGCCGACGCCGACGAACGCTGCATCGGCGTGATCGCCTGGATGCACACGTTCTCGCCGGCCAAGATGTGGATCGCGGGCCTGGGCGCGTTGCGACAGCCGCTGCTGCACCTGCACACGCAGCACAATCTCGATCTCCCGTGGGGCGAGATCGACATGGACTTCATGAACCTCAACCAGTCGGCCCACGGCGACCGCGAGTTCGGCTATCTGCTGACCCGGCTGCGGCACCGGCGTACGACCGTCGTCGGCCATTGGGGCGATCCCGAGGTGCAGCGCCGGGTCGGGGTGTGGGTCCGGGCGGCCCACGGCTGGCGGGCGGCCCAGCGGCTGCGGGTGGCCCGCTTCGGCGACAACATGCGCGAGGTCGCGGTCACCGAGGGAGACAAGGTGGAGGCGCAGATCCGGCTCGGCGTCGCGGTCAACACCTACAGCGTGAGCGACCTGGCCGACCGGGCCGCCGAGATCACCGATGCCGAGGTCGACCCGGTGGTCGCGACCTACGAAGACGAGTACGACGTCGTCCCGGACCTCCGCAAGGGAGGGGACCGGCACGGCTCGTTGCGCGATGCCGCCCGGATCGAGCTCGGGCTGCGCGGCTTCCTCGACGAGGTCGGCGCCGAGGCGTTCACCGACACGTTCGAGGACCTCGCCGGCCTCCGGCAGCTGCCCGGCATCGCGGTCCAGCGGCTGATGGCCGAGGGGTACGGCTTCGGGGCCGAGGGCGACTGGAAGACCGCCGTACTCGTCCGGATCACCAAGGCGATGGCGGCCGGGCTTGCGGGCGGCACCTCCTTCATGGAGGACTACACCTACAACCTCGGAGCCGAGTCGCCGCAGGTCCTCGGCGCGCACATGCTCGAGGTCTGCCCGTCCATCGCGTCCGGCCGGCCGAGCTGCGAGATCCATCCGCTGGCCATCGGCGGTCGCGAGGACCCGGTCCGGCTGGTCTTCACCGCACCACCGGGACCCGGGTACGTCGTCGGTCTGCAGGATCTCGGCACCCGACTCCGCCTGGTGTCCAACGAGGTCGACGTCGTCGAGCCCGACCAGGATCTGCCCCGGCTTCCGGTCGCCCGCGCGGTCTGGGTGCCGCGGCCGGACCTCTCGACGGCTGCCGAGGCGTGGCTGACGGCCGGCGGACCACACCACACCTGCTTCACCCAGGCGGTCGACGTCGAGGTGTTCGACTGCTTCGCCGAGATCGCCGGTGTGGAGCT
>JALDXR010000253.1:0-5750 GCA_032154865.1 Nocardioidaceae bacterium | reverse complement strand
GCCCGAGAGCGAGCGTTCCGGTAGCAGGTCGTCGGCCGTCACGGGTCGCGGCACCAGCGGCCAGCCCTTGGCGGCCCGGAGCCCGGCGACGACGGCGCGTGCGGAGACGTTCGCACTCAGCAAGTCATCGACCAGAGGCCCGACGACGACCGGGCCGGGCCCGAAGTGGTCGACGATCGCGGCGGCCGCCTTGTCACTGTCCTCGACCCCACCCAGCACGACCACCAGCCGGTCACCTTGGACGGCGCCCAGCACGTCGAGCCCGATCTGGCGGGCCGACCAGCGGACGTCGTCGACGACCCGCTGCGGCCCGGTCTCGCCGCCGCGTACGTCGTCGGGAGCGTGGCCGACGATGACGGTGATCTGCGACGACGACTGCCAGCCGAGGGCAGCGGCTCGGGAGCGTACTGCCTCGTCGGTCTCGCCACGTAGGACCGAGTCGACGACGAGCGCCTCGAGGCGGGCGTCCCAGGCGCCCCGCATCTCGGCGGCCCGGGCGTACACCTCGGCGGCGGCGAAGGCCACCTCGCGCGAGAAGTGCAGGATCCCGGCGCGTACCTCGGCACCGTCTTCCGGGCCGAGCAGCTCGTCGACCTCGGACTCGACGACCTCGATGGTGGTGCGCACCATCGACACGGTCTGCTGCAGGGTGACGACCCGGGCGAGTGCGGTCGGTGCCGTGCCGAAGACGTCGGCCCGCAGCGCGCTCGGCTCGGAATCGGACTCGCGGAACCAGTCGACGAACGACGAGATGCCGCTCTGCGCCACCATGCCGATCCAGGCTCGATCCCGGGCCGACAGCTCCCGGAACCAGGGCAGGTCCCGATCCATCCGGGCGACGGCGGCGGTCGCCAACGGCGCGACGGCCCGGCTGAGCCGCCGCGCGAGCACAGCCCGCGATCGCGACGCCACGCCACCAGCCTAATGTTCGGCGCCTGATCAGGCGGGATCCGTGCGCCCGGACAGGCCCACTGGCGGGCGCCATATTGCGAAACACGCCGGCGTGTTTCGCAATATGCCTACCCCCAGCGCGCGCGGCACCGTGCGCGCGGGGCGCCGTCCGCAGCGCCGTACGCGATCGTCCTAGGGGCGTGCGAGGATCGCGGAGTGGATCCGGTCGTCGCCCTCAAACGCATCGCCTTCCTCCTCGAACGTTCCCGGGCGGACACGCATCGGGTGCGGGCCTACCGCCGGGCGGCCTGGACACTCGCCAAGCTGCCGCCGGACGAGGTCGCGAGCCGCGACCGGGCCGGGACACTCACCGAGCTGCCCGGTCTCGGCGCCAAGACCGCGTCGATCGCCCACGAAGCCCTGGCCGGGGCCATCCCGGGCTATCTCGCCAAACTGGAGGAGGAGGCGACCGAGCCGCTGGCCACCGGCGGCGAGTCGATGCGGGTGTTGCTGCGCGGCGACCTGCACAGCCACTCGGACTGGTCCGACGGCGGCAGCCCGATCGACGAGATGGCCGAGGCCGCTCGGGACGTCGGCCACGACTACCTCGTGCTCACCGACCACTCACCCCGGCTCCAGGTGGCCAACGGCCTGTCGGCCGAGCGGCTGCGCAAGCAACTCGGGGTCGTGGCCGAGCTCAACGCGGAGCTGGCGCCGTTTCGGATCCTCACCGGCATCGAGGTCGACATCCTCGAGGACGGGACGCTCGACCAGGATCCCGAACTGCTCGACGAGCTCGACATCGTCGTCGCGAGCGTGCATTCCAAGCTGCGTTCGGACCGGCTGGTGATGACGCAGCGGATGGTGACCGCCGTACTCAATCCACGGGTCGACGTCCTCGGCCACTGCACCGGTCGGCTGGTCGAGGGCAATCGGGGCAAGCGGCCGCCGTCGCAGTTCGACCCGGTCGCGGTCTTCGACGCCTGTCAAGAAGGAGGTACGGCCGTCGAGATCAACTCGCGGCCGGAGCGTCGCGACCCGCCCGGCAAACTCATCGAGCAGGCTCTCGAGCGCGACTGCGTGTTCTCGATCGACACCGACTCCCATGCGCCGGGGCAGTTGGAGTTTCTCGACCACGGTTGTGCCCGGGCGGTGCGCTACGGCGTCCCGCCGGACCGCGTGGTCAACACCAAGTCGGCCGACGACCTGCTGGCCTGGTCGGCCGAGCGACGTCACCGCTGAGGAGGGGCCGATGGCGACCAGATGGACGCTGACGATCGACTGCGACCAGCCCGGGAGGCTAGCCCGGTTCTGGGCCGAGGCACTGGGCTACGTCGAGAGCCCGCCGCCGGAGGGGTTCGACTCGTGGGAGGCCTGGCTGGCCGAACAGGGTGTTCCTGAGGAGGAGTGGGACGACGGCGCGGCGCTGGCCGACCCCGACGGCGTCGGTCCGAGCCTGTCGTTCCTGCGAGTCCCAGAGCCGAAGACGGCGAAGAATCGAATGCACTTCGACATCCAGATCGGTGGCGGTCGAGCCACCCCGTGGGAGCAGCGATGGCCGCGCGTCGAGGCGGAGAAGGAGCGGCTGGTCGCGCTCGGCGCCACCGTCGTCGCCAAGTGTGAGCAGAACGGCCGGCCCGACCATTTCGTCATGACCGACCCCGAGGGCAACGAGTTCTGCGTGGTCTGAGCCTCGGCTCAGGGTTCAGTTCGCTGTCACCGCGGTTTCAGTACGCCGGAAGCGGGCGTACCCGGGATCTGTGGTGAGGCGCTCGAGGGGGTCTGCGATGCTTCGTATTAGCCCCGATCGTGAGGAACGGTGATGACGTCTCCCAGCCCCGGCTACTCGATCACGGTGCGGGTCGAAGCACCCGCGTCGACCACGGCCACCTCCGAGCTCACGGCGGCGATCAGCCAGGCGGGCGGAGTGCTCACGGCCCTGGACGTGGCGGAGTCCATGGCCGACCGGCTCGTCGTCGACATCAGCTGCAACACGATGGACATCGAGCATGCCGACGCCATCACGGCCGCGCTGCGAGACATCCCGGGCGTCGACGTACGGAAGGTCAGCGACCGGACGTTCCTGATGCATCTCGGCGGCAAGCTCGAGGTCAATCCCAAGGTTCCGCTCAAGCACCGCGACGACCTGTCGAGGGCGTACACGCCGGGGGTGGCCCGGGTGTCGATGGCGATCGCGAAGAACCCCGACGACGCCCGGCGCCTGACGATCAAGCGCAACACCGTCGCGGTGGTCACCGATGGATCGGCGGTGCTCGGCCTCGGCAACATCGGGCCGGCCGCCGCGCTGCCGGTCATGGAGGGCAAGGCCGCGCTGTTCAAGCAGTTCGCCGGTGTGGACGCCTGGCCGGTCTGCCTCGACACCCAGGATCCCGACCGGATCGTCGAGATCGTCGAGGCCATCGCACCGGTCTACGGCGGCGTCAACCTGGAGGACATCGCGGCGCCGCGCTGCTTCGAGATCGAGCGGCGGCTGCGCGAGCGGCTGGACATCCCGGTCTTCCACGACGACCAGCACGGCACGGCGATCGTCGTACTCGCTGCCCTGACCAACGCGCTTCGGGTGGTGGACAAGGAGCTCAAGGACGTCCGGATCGTGGTGAGCGGGGTCGGTGCCGCCGGGCATGCGGTCATCCGCCTGCTGCAGACCCAGGGCGCCGGCGACATCATCGCCTGCGGCCGCAACGGTGCCGTCCATGCCGGGCAGGAGGTCGGTGACGAGTTCCGTCGCTGGATCGCCGACAACACCAATCGCGAGCGCCGTACCGGATCGCTGCGCGAGGTGCTGCCCGGCGCCGACGTGTTCATCGGTGTCTCCGCGCCGGGACTGCTCGACGGTGACGACATCGCCGCGATGGCTGACGACGCCGTCGTGTTCGCGCTGGCCAATCCCGATCCGGAGGTCGATCCGTACGCCGCCCGCGGCCACGCCGCCGTCGTGGCGACCGGCCGATCCGACTTCCCCAACCAGATCAACAACGTGCTGGCGTTCCCCGGCTACTTCCGGGGCATGCTCGACGCGCACGCGCACGAGATCACCGACGAGAGCATGCTGGCCGCCGCGACCGCCATCGCGGACGCCGTCGCACCGGACCGGCTCAACCCCAGCTACATCGTCCCGAGCGTGTTCGACGCCGCCGTCGCACCGGCCGTGGCCGATGCCGTGAGCCGGTCGGTGGCCCGGCATGAGCACTGACGTCGCCGGAGGCCATGACATGGGTCGGCTGACCTACTTGGCGATCGCCTCGCTCGACGGCTACACCGTCGATGCGGAGGGCCGGTTCGACTGGGCGGCGCCCGACGAGGAGGTGCACGGCTTCGTCAACGACCTCGCGCGGCCGGTCGGCACGTACCTCTACGGCCGGCGGATGTACGAGACGATGGCCGTCTGGGAGACCGATCCCGGGCTCGCCGAGCATTCGCCGGTCACGCGCGACTTCGCCCAGATCTGGCGGGCCGCCGACAAGATCGTGTACTCGTCGACTCTTGACGACATGGTCACCGAGCAGACCCGGATCGAGCATGCCTTCGATCCGGCGGAGGTTCGGCGACTGAAGGAGTCGACCGACGCGGACATCTCGATCGGCGGCCCAACGCTGGCGGCCCATGCGATCCGCGCCGGTCTGGTCGACGAGTGGCAGCTGGTCGTGGCGCCGATCATCGTCGGCGGTGGTCTCGGGTGGCTTCCCGACGGGGTCCGGGTCAGTCTCGACCTGGTCGACCAGCGCCGGTTCGCGAGCGGTGTGACCTTCCTGCACTACCGCTCCGCCTGATCGGTGTCGGTGGCGTGCGGCACGATCATGGCATGTCTGCCAACCGCCGACTCGCCGTCCTCGACGCGGCGACCAATCTCGGTCTGCGACCGCCGCGTCCCGGCGCTGAGCCCGGAGTACGCGGTCTCGCCGCCGCCCTGCGGGCTCTGGATCTCGTACGCCGGCTCGACGCCCTCGATGCCGGCGCGGTGCCGGTGTCGGCGTATGGAGATGTGGCGGACGAGGAGACGGGCTTTCGCAACGGGCCGGCGATCGCCGCGTTCACGGACGGCCTGGCCACCCGCGTCGGTGAGCTGCTCGATGACGGGCACTTCCCGGTCGTGCTCGGCGGCGACTGCAGCATCATGCTCGGCGCGATGCTCGCGCTGCGGCGCCGTGGCGCCAGCGCGCTCGCGGCGGTCGACGGCCACGACGACTACTCACTTCCACGCGACCAGGACGCCTACCGTGGCCGCTACGCCGCGGCCGGGCTGGATCTGTGGCTCGTCACCGGCCACGGCTCGCCAATCCTGGCCGACATCGACGGGCTCCGTCCGTACGTGGAGGAGTCCCGGGTCGTCCAGATCGGGATGATGCGCGAGCCGGGCGACGACCGCGACTTCGCGACCGAGACCTTCGACGACAGCGACATCGTCTGTCATCGCGCTGACGACATCCGTCGCGACGGTGGCACCGCCATCGGCGAGTCCGCCCGGAAGCATCTAGAATCCTCCGGCGTCGACGCCTTCTGGCTGCACCTCGACGTCGACGTACTCCACCAGGACCACATGCCCGCCGTCGACTCGCCCAACCCCTTCGGCATCACGCCCGAACAGCTCGCTTCGATCCTGTCGGAGCTCGTCTCAAGCCCGATGTGCGCCGGCCTCGACGTCGCCATCTACGACCCCGACCTCGACCCGGACGCCTCCGCCGCCCACCTCCTCACCAACCTCCTCACCGAAGTGTTGGAGGGCTACCGCCGACCGTAAGGCGAAGGCGGCGCCGACCCGGCACGCGGGGATGGGCCGACACCTCGCGAGCGTCCGTGGATGGGCCTGGCCGCCGAGGGAGGAACGAGCGAGGCTGGTT
>JALDXR010000009.1:0-20610 GCA_032154865.1 Nocardioidaceae bacterium | reverse complement strand
CCCCGGTGCGAAGCTGCCGGCGCCGACGAGGGTCTCGAGACGCTCCGATGACAAAGTGACCTCTTCGATCAGCTCGGTGCCCTCCGGCGCGTGCAGCATGGCGGGCGGGCCAGGCGCCTCCGGCTCGGTCGCGAACCCGACGTGATAGGGCCGCTCACCGGGCCGGGCGAAGAAATAGAGGGCGCCCGGCCGGGCCTCGCCGAGCTCGACCCGCTGCGCGGCCGGTGCCTGGTCGAGCGCGTCTCGTGGGACCCGCTGGCCGAGTACGCGATGCGCCAGGTGGACGAAGCCGGAGCAGTCCAGCCCCCAACCGCAGGTGCCACCCCAGAGGTAGCGCAGACCGAGGAACTGCCGGGGCGAGTCGAGCAGCGACGTCGCCCAGCCGGCCGTGGGGTCGACCTCGGGAGTACGCAGGCGGGACGTGGGGAGCCGGCCCTCCCGGCCGTCGGGGAGTGCGACGGTCGTGAGTTCGGGGTCGCTTTCGAGGGCCGAGAGGCAGGTGCCGTAGGACAAGTCGACCACGCCCTCGGGTGTGCGGCAGCCGGCCGACGGCGCGGCGACGGCAACAGTGCGGTCGCCCGGTTTGGCGGCGGCACCGAGGTGGCTGGCCCGTATCCAGCCCGGATAGCCGCCGGAGTCCTGGCCGCTCGGCTGCCACGGCAGGACGACCCGGATCCACCCGGCCCGCTCCTCGACCGGGACGGCCGGCTCGCCGAGCAATGCCTGGGTCACGGTGCGACCGTGCAGGTCGAGCCGGGTCTCGGTGTCCATCGACGCCGCCCAGGCCGCGACGTCCGGGCGGTCCGCGGTCGCGAGGGCGTCGCACTCGCGAGGCGCGTCCGGACCGGTCCACACCGTCCCGACCGAGACACTGATCGCGTAGTCGGTCACGGTCGCGCCACCTCCTCGATGCCGAAACCGGGCGCGTCGGGGAGGACGATGCTCGCACCCTCGTACGTGGGGCCGCCGCGGCCCGGAGCCCGCTCCAGCCACCAGGCCGCGTCCAGGTCGTTGACGGTCGTCGTGCCGATCGCGGCGGCGAGACTGGCCGCGGCCCCGACCCCGATGTGGGTCTCCATCATCGATCCGATCATGGTGCCCATGTCGTGCGCCTCGGCGAGCTCGAGCAGAGTGTGCGCCGGGATCAGCCCACCGGCCTTGGTGAGCTTGACGTTGACCAGGTCGGCGGCCCGCCGCTCGATCACGCGAACGAGGTCGCGTACGCCGAAGACCGACTCGTCGGCCATGATCGCCGTCTGGACGTGGTCGGTGACCCAGGCCAGGCCGTCCAGGTCGGCGGCCCGGATCGGCTGCTCGACCAGCTCCACATCGGCACCGGCGTCCTCGAGCCGGCCGATCACGCGTACCGCCTCGCGCGCCGACCAGCCCTGGTTGGCGTCGAGCCGCAGCCCGACCTTCGGCCCGACCGCCTCGCGTACGGCGAGGACCTTGGCGGCGTCGGCGTCGGCATCGGTGCCGACCTTGAGCTTGAGCGTGCCGAATCCCTCGGCCACCCGGTCGTCGGCTGCCTGGGCGACCGCGTGGGGGTCCCCGGCGGAGACCGTGACGTCGGTCGGGACCCGGTGACCGGCACCGCCGAGCAGCACCACGAGCGGGACGCCGCGGCGCCGGGCGGCCAGGTCGTGGAGCGCCTCGTCGACGGCCGCCTTCGCGCTGAGATTGCCGACGACCGCCTGCCGTACCCGTCGGGCAGTGTCGTGCAGGTCGTCGGCGTCGCAGCCGGCGAGGACAGTCGCGAGTGGTCCCTCGACGCAGGCCGCGCTGCCCGCGAGCGAGTCGCCGGTGACGGCCCAGACCTGTGGCGCCTCGCCGAATCCGCTGACGCCGTCGGAGTCGACGATCTCGACCAGCAGCGAGTCGACCGTGGTCGCGCGACGCAGCGCGGTCACGAACGGCGTGTGCAGCGGAATGCCGACCCGGTGGCAGCGGACCGTCTGGAGCCGGCTCATCGGACCGCCTCGCGGTCGTCGGAGGGAGCGGCGTCGCGTCGATGCGCCCAGCACAGCGCGGCGACGTCGGCGACCAGGCGGTCGGCGTCGGCCTCCGTGAGCTCGGCGCCGGTCAGGACGGCGAGGACGAATGGCGGCTCGGCGGCCGGGCGGACAAGTCCGACGTCGTGTGCGACGCCTTCGAACCAGCCGGTCTTGTGGGCGAAGTACGTCCTCGGCGGCAGCCCGGCCGCGGCGGCGTCATTGTGCTCGCAGCGGGCGAGCAGGGCCTCGATCCGCTCACAGCTGTCGGGTGTCGCGATCTCGCGTCGGGCGAGCGCTCCGAGGACAGCCGCGAGGTCGGCGGCCGTGACCACGTTGGTCCGGCCCGCCGCCATCGCGGCCTCGTCCTGGATCCCACGCGCGACGCGGGACGCCGTCGCCCCGGCATCGGCGTAGACCGCGTTGACCGGGTCGATGCCGATCCGGTCGATGAGCAGGTTGGTCGCGAGGTTGCTGGACCGGACGATGGCCCGCTCGGCGAGCCAACCCAGCGTGGCGGTGTCGCCGACCCGATCCCAGGGCCGATCGTCGTTGTCGTAGTCCTGAGTGACCTCGTACGTCCGGCCCGGCGCCTGCGACTCGAGCGTCGTTCGTACGACGATCTCGTCATCGAGATCGACATCGCCGGCGTCGGCGGATCGATAGAGCGCGACGACGAGCGGCAGCTTCATGGTGCTCGCGGCCGGATGGACCCGGTCGACATCGCGGCCGAACCAGCGCCGGCCGTCGATATCGCCCATCCAGACCGAGATGCTCGCCTCCCGCCGGTGCGCCAGCGCCTCGAAGGCGTCGTCGAGCGACGTGGACATCGAGCCATCGTAGGCAGCCCGAGGTCGCTTCGGCTCCGGCGACGGCCGACTCAGCCACTGAGGTCGGTCGGCTCGCGGAGATAGGTACGTCTCGCGCGGAGCGCCCGGTTGGAGAACCAGGTGATGACCCAGAGCACGATGCCGAGCGCCAGGAGCCACATCGCGACCTCGTACTGCCGCTCGTCGCGGTCGGTCCACGGGCCGACGAAGAACGCACAGGCGATCGCCCCGATGACCGGGATCACCGTCGGCGCGACGAAGTGCGGACCCTCGACCCGGTCCTTGCGCAAGACCAGGACGGCGATGTTCACGATCGTGAAGACGCCCAGGAGCAGCAGCGCCGTGGTCCCGCCGAGCACGGTGACGACGTCTTCGGCGTCACCGGTCTGGGTGACGTAGATGATCAGACCGAGCGAGATGAGCGTGGTGAAGATGATCGCTGCCCACGGTGTACGGCGAGTCGGATGCACCTTGCTGAGGAACGGTGGCAGCACCTCCTGCTTGGCCATGCCGTAGAGCAGCCGACTCGCCATCAGCATGTTGATCAGCGCCGAGTTCGCCACCGCGAACATCGCGATGAACGGGTAGAGATCATCGACCGGAATGTCCGGCGCGCCGGTCGCCACCACCTCGGTCAGGGGAGTCTCGGACGCCTCGAGCCGACCGACCGGGACGACGGCGACCGCGGAGATCGAGACCAGGACGTAGATGATCCCGGTGATCGACAGGCCGCTCAGCATGACCTTGGGGAAGATGCGCGACGGGTCCTTGGTCTCCTCGGCCATGTTGACCGAGTCCTCGAAGCCGACCATCGCGAAGAACGCCAAAGTCGTGGCCGCGGTGACGGCCACGAACGTGCTCTTGTCCTCCGCGGTCTCGAAGGCGGTGACCCGGCCGAAGTCGGCGTCGCCCTGGGCGACCACCCACAGGCCCACGAGGATCACGAGCAGCAGACCGGACAACTCCACCAGGGTCAGGACGACGTTGGCCTTGACGCTCTCGCCGACGCCGCGGAAGTTGACCGAGGCGACCAGGACCATGAATCCCAGGGCGAACAGGGTGATGGCGTCGGTGCCGAGGCTGTCCTCCCAGCCGAAGCCGTCGACGAAGTTGGACGAGAACGCCCGCGACGCCGTCGATGCCGACGTGATGCCGGAGCACATGACGGTGAAGCAGACCAGGAACGTGACGAAGTGGATCCCGAACGCCTTGTGGGTGTAGAGCGCGGCGCCGGCGGCCTGGGGGTATTTCGTCACCAGCTCGAGGTAGGAGAACGCCGTCACCAAGGCGACCGCGAACGCGACCAGGAAGGGCAGCCAAGCCGCCCCGCCCACCTCGCCGGCGACGGCGCACGCAGGCGCCCGCCAGCTCGTGGGCCTCGCGGAACGGGACGCCCTGCCGGACCAGCCACTCGGCGACGTCGGTGGCCAAGGAGAAGCCCTGTGGCGCCAGCTCGGCCATCCGGGCGGTGTCGAACGACAGGGTGGCCACCATGCCGGTCAGCGCGTAGACACCGGTCCCGAGGATGTCGCCGACGATGAACAGAAGCAGCAGCTTCGGGCCCATGACGCGGTTGAGCTCGGGCTGACTCTCCGGCTCGCCATGCGGTTGGCTCTGCACCGTCTCGCTCATGGCGCCTCCTCGAATCTCCCGCGGACCAGGTCGTTATGACGCAGGCATCACCCTGTCGCGATCGGCGCCCAGAGGGCAAGCTCGGGCAAACGTGGCGAAGCCGCCCACGGCGTCCTCCCTGGCGACTGTTCTCCGCTACTGGGGCGGGGCGGCCACGAGGGATTCGGCGCGGTCGCGGCGGCGCTCGAGGACGGCCAGCCGGTCCAGGGCCGCCTTCGTCGCGCTCAGCCAGTCCCGAGCGGCGGTGAACTGCCAGGCGGTCCAGCGCGGGTCGGCGGCCGTGACGTCCGGCGACTTGGTCTTGGCCCAGCAGTCGTCGGCCGAGTCGACGATGTCGCGTACGAGACGGCGCAGCCGCCAGTCGCTCAGCCGGTGCGACCAGCCTTCGAGCTCGTCGAGTCGCCCGCGCCGAGCCGGATCGACGAAGTAGTCATCGGTCACGGCGTGCTGGCAGACCCAGCTCGCGTCGTCCCGCACCGTGTGGAGCAGGGCCCGGAACGCGGTGTCGGGAAGCTTGCGCCGATGCCAGCTCGCCCAGGCGTTGCGCGGTCCGGCCCGCAGCAGGTCTCGTGGAACCATCCCGGCAGTGTGCCCGCGTTGGCCGGTGCGCACACTCCCTTCCGGCCGATTCGGGACTTTAGTCCCTACGGCTCGGGACTTTCGACCTGCTGTTGAGCGTCGGCAAGCAGGCGTACGACATGAGCGCCGAACCGTACGTCGCACGGATGCTCGGTCTGTCCGGCGCCGGCCCCGGCGACCAACTCGGCCACCGCCGTTCGGTGGGCGTCGATCGAATCGCCCTCCGCCGTCGGCATCGACGAGCGACCCGGCTCGCCCCACAGGGTCAGGGCCGAGGTTGCCGATGCCGCCGGCGCGCTGAGCGTCGTGGTCGCCGTGCTGGTGGCGCCACTCTCGTGGTGCAGGACCAGGTGGACGATGTCGTGCGTGCCGTGGTCGGCCGTGATGCGGCGCACCGGTCCGAGCGTGGCGGTCAGCATGGCGAGCGCGTGCGGCCCGACGTCCCACAGACCGCCCTTGTCCCAGCGCCACGGCGAGTCGCGGAACGGGCTGTCGGCCGCGAACGCGCTGCCGAGCCAGACCGACCACGCGCCGTGCCACTGCTCACCGCGCACCTGGTCGAGCCAGGCCCGCTGCTCGGCGAGGAACAGTCCGGTGAAGAAGACGACCGAGCTCACCCCGGCCGCGGCCACCGCGTCGGCCAGGCGCTCGGCGGCATCGACCCGGGTGGCGATCGGCTTCTCGAGCAAGAGGTGCCGTCCGGCTCGAGCCGCTCGCTCGGCGAGCTCGGCCTGGACGTCCGGCGGGACGGCGAACGCGACCGCGTCGACCGCGTCGAACAGGGCGTCCGGGTCGTCGAAGGCGGTCGTGCCCACCGCCTCGGCCAGCGCCGCGCCCTTCACCGGATCGCGGCCCCAGACGCCTGCCAGCTGTACATCGGCGGCGCCTGCCAGCGCCACCGCGTGGACCGTACGTGCCCAGTAGCCGGTTCCGACCAGGCCGAACCGCAGCGGGCTCATGGGACTCCTTCGGGCTCAGCGGGCGGCTACCAGCCGCGCTCCTCCCACTCGGACAAATGAGGGCGCTCGGCGCCCAGCGTGGTGTCGTCGCCATGCCCCGGATAGACCCAGGTCTCGTCGGGCAGCCGGTAGAAGAGCTTGCTGCTGACGTCCTCGAGGAGCGAGGCGAAGTTGGCGGCCGACCCGAAGGTGTTGCCGACCCCGCCGGGGAAGAGGCAGTCGCCGGTGAACACATGCGGCGATCCCTCCGGATCGTCGTAGAGCAGGGCGATCGAGCCGGGCGTGTGCCCGACGAGATGGATGACCTCCAGCTCCGAACGACCGACCGGGACCCGATCGCCGTCGGACACCCGCTCGGCGACGTTGACGGGCAACTCGTCGGCGTCGGCGTCGCCGGCCACTGTGGTCGCCCCGGTCGCGTCCACCATCATCGGCAGCGCCTGCCAGTGGTCGGCGTGCTGGTGGGTCGTGATGACCCTCCGCAGACCGCCGTCGCCGACAACGCGCAGCAGGGTGTCGGGCTCGTCGGCGGCGTCGATCAAGACCTGCTCGTCGGTACGCCGGCAGCGCAGCAGATAGGCGTTGTTGTCCATCCGGCCGACGGCAACCTTGGTGATGACGAGCTCCGGCAGCTCGCGTACGGCCGGTGTCCCGCCGACCCGGACGTGTCCGTGGTAGGTCATTCGCTCGCCTCCTAGCGCCAGCTGCCGAGAGTGGGGAGCGGGCCGTCCGGCGAGACCCGCAGGTCGCTGCCGTCGCCGCGGCCGATGACCCAGGCCAACAGCGAGTCCGGTGGCCCGCTCACTACGCGGGCCGCGGGATCGTCGGAGCCGATCGTGGTGTCGCCGCCGTCGGGTCTGGCTGCCAGGGGCTCACCGGCGCGGGTGGCGAGGTCGCTGCCCGCGTACGGCAGGAAGGCCCGGACCCACTCGGCCGGCCACTGTGCGACGCCGTAGCCGGTGTCGAGATCGACATGGTGGATCTCGAGCTCGCCCAGGCGCAGCAGCGGCACCCACCAGACGGGGATGCCGGGATCACCGGCCATCCGGCTCACCGGCGTGTTCCAGTCGGTGATGCCTTTGGCTCCGGATCGGAACGCGTCGTGGCTCGCGACGATGTCCGCCGTAAGCTCGGCCATCGAGCGACCGGCGCCGGCCTCGATGTCGGAGGCCCGCCGCTCGCGCGAGGGATAGGCGTAGATCTGCTCGCCGGTGCGGGCCGACTCGAAGAGGTTGGCCAGGGCGTCGGCGTTGCGGGCCAGATGCGACAGCACGTGGCCGCGGGTCCAGCCCGGCAGTCCGGACGGGGCGCGCAGGTCGGCTTCGGACAGCGCCCGGGCATCGGCCAGGACGCGGCCGGTCGCCTCGTCGACCAGCGGCATAACCTCGTCAGGCGGCGGGCTCGCGGGATCCATGGCGCCCACCGTACTCACCCCGCTCCGGCTCGAGGGCGGGGCTTTGTCGGAGCCGCTGGATAGCATGATCGAGCGGCAACAAGTGTCCTTTCGAGCGTCGGGAGATCCAGCCTCGTGGCCGACCGTCTCATCGTGCGCGGCGCGCGCGAGCACAACCTCAAAGACGTCTCCCTCGATCTGCCTCGGGACGCCTTGATCGTGTTCACCGGATTGTCCGGTTCCGGCAAGTCGAGTCTGGCCTTCGACACGATCTTCGCCGAGGGCCAGCGGCGCTATGTCGAGTCGCTGTCCGCGTACGCCCGGCAGTTCCTCGGTCAGATGGACAAACCGGACGTCGATTTCATCGAGGGCCTGTCGCCCGCGGTATCGATCGACCAGAAGTCGACGTCACGCAACCCGCGCTCGACGGTCGGCACGATCACCGAGGTCTACGACTACCTCCGGCTGCTCTTCGCCCGGGCCGGCCGCCCGCACTGCCCGACCTGCGGCGAGCTGATCTCGAAGCAGACGCCGCAGCAGATCGTCGACCGGGTCCTCGAGCTGGAGGAGGGCACCCGGTTCCAGGTGCTGTCGCCGATCATCCGGGGCCGCAAGGGGGAGTACGCCGATCTGTTCCGGCAGCTCCAGACGCAGGGCTTCAGCCGGGTACGGGTCGACGGCGAGGTCTACCCACTGACCGATCCGCCGAAGCTCGACAAGAAGCGCAAGCACACGATCGAGGCCGTGATCGACCGGCTGGCGGTGAAGCCGTCGGCCAAGCGTCGCCTCACCGACTCCGTCGAGACCGCTCTCGGACTCGCCGGCGGGCTGCTGCTCCTGGACCTCGTCGACCTGCCCGCCAAGGATCCCAACCGGGAGCTGCGGTTCTCCGAGCACCTGGCCTGTCCCAACGAGCACGATCTCGAGAGCGACGAGCTGGAGCCGCGGTCGTTCTCGTTCAACTCGCCGTTCGGCGCCTGCCCGACCTGTCACGGTCTCGGGACCCGGATGGAGGTCGATCCGGAGCTGATCGTCCCCGACCCCGACAAGTCGCTGGCCGAGGGCGCGCTCACGCCGTGGGCGTCGGCCCATGTGGCCGACTACTTCGGCCGGCTGCTGGAGGCGCTGGCCGACGAGATGGGCTTTGGCATCGACGACCCGTTCGGCAGCCTCACCCCCGAGATCCAGGAGTCGCTGCTCAACGGCCACGAACGGCAGGTCCACGTCCGCTACAAGAACCGCTACGGACGGGAACGCTCCTACTGGACGACGTTCGAGGGCGTGATCCCCTACGTCGAGCGCCGGCATGCCGAGGCGGAGTCCGACACGAGCCGGGAGCGGTTCGAGGGCTACATGCGCGAGGTGCCCTGCCAGTCCTGCGGCGGCACCCGGCTCAAGCCGATCTCGCTCGGCGTCACGATGGAGTCCGGCTTCGGCGGGGAGAAGAACATCGCCCAGGTCACGGCCCTGCCGATCGGCGAGGTCGCGGCGTTCCTGGGCGACCTCGACATGTCTCCGCGCGAGAAGCAGATCGCCGAGCGGGTGCTCAAGGAGATCCACGAGCGGCTGCGGTTCCTGCTCGACGTGGGCCTCGACTACCTCACCCTCGACCGTCCCTCCGGGTCGCTGTCCGGCGGCGAGGCGCAGCGGATCCGGCTCGCGACCCAGATCGGTGCCGGGCTCGTCGGCGTGCTCTACGTCCTCGACGAGCCGTCGATCGGACTGCACCAGCGCGACAACCACCGGCTGATGGACACCCTGATCCGGCTGCGCGACCTGGGCAACACCCTGATCGTCGTCGAGCACGACGAGGACACGATCCGGATCGCCGACTGGGCCGTCGACATCGGACCCGGCGCCGGGGAGCACGGCGGTCAGATCGTCCACTCAGGCCCGGTCGCCGAGCTCTACGAGCATCCCGACTCGATCACCGGCGCCTATCTCTCGGGCCGCGAGGAGATTCCGCTGCCGGCGGTTCGGCGGCCGCTCACACCGGGCTCCGAGGTCGTCGTCCGCGGTGCCCACGAGCACAACCTGCAGAACATCGACGTGACGTTCCCGCTCGGCGTGTTCATCTCGGTCACCGGCGTGTCCGGGTCGGGCAAGTCGACGCTCGTCAACGACATTCTCTACACGGCACTGGCCAAGCGGATCTACGGCGCCCGTGACATCCCGGGGCGGCACAAGACGATCGAGGGTGCGGACCAGGTCGACAAGGTCATCCACGTCGACCAGTCGCCGATCGGCCGTACTCCACGGTCCAACCCCGCGACCTATACCGGAGTCTTCGACCACATCCGCAAGCTCTTCGCCCAGACGCCCGAGGCGAAGGTGCGCGGCTACCAGCCGGGTCGGTTCTCCTTCAACGTCAAGGGCGGCCGCTGCGAGGCGTGCTCCGGCGACGGCACGATCAAGATCGAGATGAACTTCCTGCCGGACGTCTACGTCCCGTGCGAGGTCTGCCACGGCGCCCGCTACAACCGCGAGACGCTCGAGGTGCACTACAAGGGCAAGTCGATCTCAGAAGTGCTCGACATGCCGATCGAGGAGGCGGTCGACTTCTTCGAGGCGATCCCGACCATCTCGCGGCACATGACGACGCTGCTCGACGTCGGTCTGGGTTATGTACGACTCGGCCAGCCGGCGCCGACTCTGTCCGGTGGTGAGGCCCAGCGGGTCAAGCTCGCCTCGGAGCTACGGAAGCGGTCGACCGGGCGCACCCTCTACGTCCTCGACGAGCCGACGACCGGACTGCACTTCGAGGACATCCGCAAGCTCCTCGGCGTGCTCGGCGCCCTCGTCGACCAGGGCAACACCGTGATCGTGATCGAGCACAACCTGGACGTCATCAAGACCGCCGACTGGATCATCGACATGGGTCCCGAGGGCGGCTCGCGAGGCGGCGAGATCATCGCCGAGGGGACACCGGAGGACGTGGCCGAGCACGAGACGAGCTACACCGGCGACTTCCTCCGGCCGATCCTCGCCGGCCGCGCGGTCGCACCGGCCAAGCGCCGTACTCGAACCGCGAAGCGCCCGGCGAAGAAGACCCTGGCGAAGAATGCGAAGAAAACCGCCGCCAAGAAGACCGCCACGGCCAGGAAGACGACGGCCAAGCGATCGGCGAAGAAACCGGCCAAGCGCGCGGCGTCGAAACGCTGAGACTAATCTGACCTGCGGCAATCCGTTCGGCCACGCGTGGCGTAGTAGGGGGCAAGGGGTCACTCCGGTGTCCCGCCACGACGAGAGGAGCAGCATGTCCGACACTCGGGCCAAGGTCAGCGATGCGAATTCCGACGACGGGAAACTGGGACGACGCACGGTGCTACGCGGCGTCGCCGTCGGCGGTGTCGGCATCACCGCCCTGGCTGCGTGCGGCTCCGACGACGGTGGTGACGACACGGCTGGCAGTGACACGAGCGAGCCGAGCGACACGGCCAGCGAACCGAGCGATGACGGCGGCGGTGGAGGCGGCGGAGGCGGCGGCGAGGTTCTCGGACCCACGTCGGACATCCCGGTCGGCGGCGGGGTCGTCTACACCGATCAGGAGATCGTCGTCACTCAGCCGACCGGAGGAGACTTCCTCGGATTCACCGCGATCTGCACCCACCAGGGATGCACGGTCGGCGACGTGTCCGGCGGCACCATCAACTGCCCGTGCCACGGCAGCCAATACTCCATCGAGGACGGTTCGGTCGTCACCGGGCCGGCGCCGGCGCCACTGGCTTCGGAAAGCGTGCAGGTTCAGGGCAAGGACATCGTGCTCGGCTAACCGCCGTTCGCGGCCCGCTCCCGCCAGCGCACGTCGCGCGGGGAGGGGCGGCGGTCGAGCCGGTCGTCGAGCAGACGCTGGGCCTCGAGACACCGCCCAGCCGCCAGCAGGGCGGCGATGCGGGTGTCTTCGACGACCTCGCGCTGGGCGTCGCTGCCACCCAACCGCCACAGCGTGTTGCTCAGTCGCCCGAGACCGTCCGCCGCGGCGGCCTGCTGCTCCTGCGTAAGCAGCAGCAGGCTCGCCGCAAGCGGAGCCGCCACGTCGGCGACGGTCCGGTCGGTGCTGCGTAAGCACCAGCGATGCAGTCGGCGAAGCCGGTCGGCCTCGCCTGCGGCGCACAGGGCGATCGCCGCGTGCATCGCCATAAAGCCGGTGCGGGGGCGGTCGATGTCCTCGTCGGCGACGGACTCCAGGACCAGCGCCGCCTCCGGCACTCCCGACGCGCCCGGGGTCAGTGCCCAGCGCCACAGCAGGGACGCCGAGTCCACCAGGGCCCGGCTACCGAAGACCTCCGGCGGGGAAAGCTGGTCGTCCCATCGGGACCGCACCGCGTCGAGATCGCAGGTGGCGAGCTCGTGCAGTGCCGCGTGCCAGGAGAAGTGGGCCCGCTGGATCGAGCCCGGGCCGTTGCTCCCGATCCAGTCGTCGAGCCAGACCAGGCCGGCCGCGTGGTCGCCGGTCTCGTAATGCACATGGGTACGGGCGTGAACGGAGTGACCGGCGGTCGGTTCCTCGGCCATCGAGCGGCAGGACATCTCGTACGCCTCGTCGAACCGGCCCTGCTCCTGGCGGATGAAGGCGAGCAGTCCGGCGAACCACCAGTCCGAGCCGTACGCGGGAGCGGCACCCTCCACGATCGCCCAAGCCTCCTCCGGCACGGTCGTGACGCCGGCGAACGCGATCGTCGGCACCGCCGTGGTGAGCAGCAGGGCGTCTCGAGGGTGGTCCCGCAGGTGCTCGATCAGGGGAGTGCTGTCGCCGGCGATGTGGCTGAGGATGGCGTAGACATGGCCGCGTTCGCGGGCGGAGCTGCGAGCCGCGTGCCGGCGCGCGGCGGTCATCCGCGCCGCCGTGTCGATCCGAGCGTCCTGCTCATGGCCGAGCAGCGCCAGCGCCGCGTGCCCGAGCGCGAACGTCGGATCGTGCACGATCGACTCCGCGATCGCGTTGACCGAGCCCTGCTGGATCGTGAGCGTCGCCCGGACGCCTCGGTTGTACGCCGCCGCGGCCTCCCGGGAGGTCGTCAGCGGCAGGCCGTACAGGTCGGTCGGCACCGTTCCAGAGCGGAGCGCGGCGCTTCCGGGGACCGTCGTGTACGCGGGCATGGAAATGTAGACTAGTTCGCTCGACAATGAAATCAAGTGCCGAACGTCCCGAGTCGGACGCCGATTGCCCGGACATTGCGGACGTCGCTGGAGGACTCGGCACGGTCGCGGCGGCGTCGGCCTCGCGGCCTACGCTGGGAACGTGGCCGACCCCGCGACCTATCGCCCAGCACCCGGAACCATCCCGGATGCCCCTGGCGTCTACCGTTTTCACGACGAGTTCGGCCGGGTCATCTACGTCGGAAAGGCCAAGTCGCTGCGGGCCCGGCTGTCGTCGTACTTCCAGGACCTCGCGCATCAGCACCCGCGTACACAGACGATGGTGACGACCGCGGCCGGGGTCGAGTGGACGGTCGTCAACAACGAGGTCGAGGCGCTGCAGCTGGAGTACTCCTGGATCAAGGAGTACGACCCTCGATTCAACGTGAAGTATCGCGACGACAAGTCCTACCCCTGGCTCGCCGTGACGCTCAACGAGGAGTTTCCGCGCGTCATGGTCGGTCGCGGATCGAAGCGCCGGGGCGTGCGCTACTTCGGCCCCTACAGTCACGCCTGGGCGATCCGCGAGACGGTCGACCTGCTGTTGAGGGTGTTCCCGATGCGGTCGTGCTCCGACGGCGTCTTCAAGCGATCGGCGCAGATGGGCCGGCCGTGCCTGCTCGGCTACATCGACAAGTGCAGCGCGCCCTGTGTCGACCGGATCAGCGCCGAGGACCATCGCGAGATCGCTGAGGACTTCTGCGACTTCCTGGCCGGCCAGACGACGACGTACGTGAAGCGCCTGGAGAAGCAGATGCAGGCCGCCGCCGCCGATCTCGAGTACGAGCGGGCGGCCCGGCTGCGCGACGACATCGGCGCACTCAACCGGGCGATGGAGAAGAACGCCGTCGTGTTCGGCGACGGCACCGACGCCGACGTCTTCGCGCTTGCGGAGGATCCGCTCGAGGTCGCGGTCCAGATCTTCTCGGTGCGCGGCGGCCGGATCCGCGGGCAGCGGGGCTGGGTCGCCGACAAGACCGACGACGCCGACACGGAGGATCTCGTCGAGCGGGCGCTGCTCAAGCTCTACGACGGTGAAGCCGACGACGCGATCCCGCGCGAGGTGCTCGTACCCGCCGTGCCGCACAACGTCGACGCCCTCACCGAGTGGTTGTGCCAGCGGCGCGGTGCGCGGGTCGGAATTCGGGTGCCGCGGCGCGGGGACAAGCGCTCGCTGCTCGAGACGGTGGAGCGCAACGCGACCCAGTCGCTCGCGACCCACAAGACCAAACGTGCCAGCGACCTCACCACGCGCAGTCGCGCCCTGGAGGAGATCCAGCGCGCCCTCGGGCTCGACGAGGCGCCGTTGCGGATCGAGTGCTACGACGTGTCCAACCTGCAGGGCACCGAGGTCGTCGCGTCGATGGTGGTGTTCGAGGACGGGCTGCCGCGCAAGAGCGACTATCGACGGTTCACGATCCGGGGCGTCGACGGGCAGAACGACGTAGCGGCGATGGAGGAGACCATCGCCCGAAGGTTCCGCCGGATGATCGAGGACCAGGCCGCGCTGACTGAGGCGAACAACGCCGGCGCCGCCGGGCTGGTCAGTCCCGAAACCGGACGACCGCGAAGGTTCGCCTATCGACCCGGCCTCGTCGTGGTGGACGGCGGTCGGCCACAGGTCGCCGCGGCCGAACAGGCCTTGGCCGCCTTGGGTCTGGTCGACATCCCGGTCTGCGGACTGGCCAAGCGGCTCGAGGAGGTCTGGCTCCCCGACGAGGAAGATCCGGTGATCCTGCCGCGTACGAGCGAGGGCCTCTACCTGCTGCAACGCGTACGCGACGAGGCGCATCGATTCGCGATCGCTCACCATCGCGGGCGGCGGTCGAAGTCGATGACGCGCAGCGCTCTCGACGAGGTGCCGGGGCTCGGTGAGGTTCGTCGCAAGGCACTCCTCAAGCGATTCGGCTCCCTCAAACGGCTGCGAGCCGCTAGCGTCGAGGACGTTGCCGAGGTGCCGGGCTTCGGGCCGCGACTCGCGCAGGCGGTGGTCGATGCCTTGGCGACACCCGACGCCGCCCCGGCGCCGGACCGTCAGACCATGCCGGCGGTCAACACCGCCACCGGCGAGTTGCTCGACGAGGGATCCGACGAAGGCCGCGAGGAGGTGGTAACCGGTGAGTGAATCGGAGGAGGCCAGCAAGCTCGTGCAGGACCTGGTGCTCGTCACCGGGATGACGGGCGCGGGTCGGAGCACGGCGGCCAAGGCCTTGGAGGACCTGGGCTGGTTCGTCGTCGACAATCTGCCGCCGCAGCTGATCAGCTCGGTGATCGAGCTGGTCGGCACCGAGGGCGGCGGCGAGACGCGACTGGCCGTTGTCGTCGACGCCCGGGCCGGCGGCTTCTTCGGCGAACTCGACGGCGCCCTGGGTCGGCTGCGCGATTCGGGCCTGCGACCGTCCATCCTGTTCCTTGAGGCTTCCGATGACGCACTGGTCCGGCGCCAGGACGCCGCGCGTCGGCCACATCCCTTGCAGCGTGGCCGTCGGCTGCTCGACGGCATCGTCGAGGAACGCGAAGCGCTCGCCGACCTGCGCGGCGACGCCGACGTCCTCATCGACACCAGCAACCTCAACGTGCACCAGCTGGTGGCGCGGATCGGCAATGCCTTCGGCGATCCGGCGCGGGCCGGCTTGCGGGCGACGGTGGTCTCGTTCGGCTTCAAGTACGGCATTCCCGTCGACGCCGACCTGGTCGCCGACATGCGGTTCCTGCCCAACCCGTTCTGGGTGCCGGAGCTGCGCCCGTTGAGCGGTCTCGACGCTCCCGTACGCGACTACGTGTGTGGACAGGAGGGAGCAGCCGAGTTCCTCGACAACTACGAGCGGCTGCTCAACGACCTCACCGAGGGCTTCGTACGCGAGGGCAAGCGGTTCGTCACGGTGGCGATCGGATGCACCGGCGGCAAGCACCGCAGTGTGACGATGGCCGAAGCGCTGGCCGAACGGCTCCGCGCCCGCGATGTCGAGACGCTCGTGCTCCATCGCGACCTGGGGCGGGAGTGACGGCCACACCCTGGCGGCGACCGAACGCAGAGCGTCGTCCGATCGACGCCGGTACGCCGCCACGCGTCGTCGCCCTGGGCGGCGGACACGGGCTGGCCAACTCGCTGACCGCTCTGCGCCGGGTCTCGACCTACCTCACGGCTGTCGTGACGGTCGCCGACAACGGCGGCTCGTCCGGACGCCTTCGAGACGAGCTCGACGTGTTGCCGCCCGGCGACCTGCGACAGGCCTTGGCCGCCTTGTGTGGCGACGACGAGTGGGGTCGTACCTGGGCCGAGGTGTTGCAGCATCGCTTCGCCACCAGCGGCGACCTGCACGGCCATGCGATGGGCAACCTGCTGATCGTCGCGCTCTGGGAGTTGCTCGGCGGCACCGTCGACGGGCTCGACTGGGTGGGCCGATTGCTCGGTGCACAGGGACGCGTGCTGCCGATGAGCGCGGTGCCGCTCGACATCACCGCACAGGTGCGCGGCCTGGTTCCCGACGACAGCTCGGCACTCAGCACGGTGCGCGGTCAGGTGCAGGTCGCGACCGCCCGTGGCGAAGTGATCGAGGTGGCACTCGATCCGAGTGATCCGCCTGGCTGTCCGGAGACCCTCGACGCTCTCGACACCGCCGACTGGGTCGTCCTCGGTCCCGGCTCGTGGTTCACCAGTGTGATCCCGCACCTGCTCGTACCGGACCTGGCCAGGGCGCTGCACGACACCAGGGCGCGCCGACTGGTCGTGCTCAACCTGGCTCCCCAGGCCGGCGAGACCGACGGTTACTCGCCGGAGCGGCACCTCGAGGTGCTGGCCCGGCATGCTCCGGATCTGCGCATCGACGTGGTGCTCGCCGACGAGCGCCGGGTCGCGAATCCCGATTCGCTGCGGTCGTCCGCGGCCGTGCTCGGGGCCGACCTGGTCGTTGACGACGTGGCCGCACCGGACGGCTCCGCCCGGCACGATCCGCTCCGGCTGGCGGCCGCCTATGAGCAGATCTTCAGCCGTGCGGCCGTTCGGCCTGATCAGTGAGAGGCCGGAATACCCTTCAGACCCGCCCGGTTGCGGCTTACTGTGGGTTTGGGTGTGTGAGGCCCCATCGTGCGACGGCGGACCCCAGGGCGCACTAAAGTGACGGCACTGCGTCTCGGGCAACGCGGACCGTGGCGCGATGTGCACGATTTTCCCGCGAGGCAGCTATCCCAGACGTGGCAGGATCGATCACATGGCCATGACGGCACAGGTCAAAGCCGAACTCACCAGCACCACCATCACGAAGTCCTGTTGCCGAAAGGCCGAGGTCTCGACGATGCTGCGGTTCGCTGGCGGCCTCCACATCGTGGGTGGCCGGATCGTGGTGGAGGCCGAGCTCGACACTGGCGCTGCGGCCCGACGGCTCCGGCGCGATCTGCTCGAGGTCTACGGTCACCAGAGCGAGGTGATCGTCGTCTCCGGCGGCGGACTGAAGTCGGGCACCCGCTACGTCGTACGCGTGATCAAGGAAGGCGAGGCGCTGGCGCGCCAGACCGGACTCATCGACGGTCGCGGCCGGCCGGTGCGCGGTCTGCCTCCGCAGGTGGTGTCCGGCTCCGGCTGTGACGCCGTGGCCGCCTGGCGCGGGGCGTTCCTGGCCCACGGATCGCTCACCGAGCCGGGCCGGTCGTCGTCGCTCGAGGTGACCTGTCCGGGTCCCGAGGCCGCGCTCGCCTTGGTGGGCGCCGCCCGCCGGCATGGCATCCAGGCCAAGGCCCGCGAGGTGCGCGGCGTCGACCGCGTCGTGATCCGCGACGGCGAGGCGATCGGCGCGTTGCTCACCCGGCTCGGCGCCCACGAAGCCTTGCTGGCTTGGGAGGAGCGGCGGATGCGTCGCGAGGTCCGAGCCACCGCCAACCGGCTGGCGAACTTCGACGACGCCAACCTGCGACGCTCGGCGCGAGCTGCTGTCGCCGCCGGCGCCCGGGTGTCACGCGCTCTGGAGATCCTGGGCGACGACGTTCCCGATCATCTCAAGATCGCCGGGCGGCTGCGGGTCGAACACAAGCAGGCCAGCCTCGAAGAGCTCGGACACATGCACGATCCGCCGCTCACCAAGGACGCGATCGCCGGACGGATCCGGCGGCTCCTCGCGATGGCGGACAAGCGAGCCCGTGAGCTCGGCATCCCCGACACCGAGGCCAGCCTGACCCCGGACATGCTCGCCGACGCGCCCTGACCCGGCGACGATCAGTCGAAGAGATCCTCGAAGATCGAGCGCTTCTTCTTGCGCTTCGAACCGTAGTAGCGATCGTCATAGCGCTTGTCGGGCGAGTCGTCGTAGTGACTCTCGTACCCACGATGCTGCTGGCGCGGTGGGTGCTGGGGTGGTGGCGGCGGCGTGGGCGCGGCAGGCGCCGCCGCTTCGGCGTGGAACCGGGTGTCGGCGTCGATCAGCCGCTCGAGCTCGCCGCGGTCGAGGAAGATTCCGCGGCAGTCGGTGCACTGGTCGATGGTGACGCCACTGCGCTCGTAGCTGCGCATCGCGCCTTGGCACTTGGGGCAGGTCAGGGAGTCCATGCCGTCACACCCTACGGGGAACGGCCGCCGAACCGGCCGCGAGGCTGCGGCCGGTAGGGTCGGAGTAGACGTTGACCAGACGTACGCATCCTGGATCCGAGGAGTACGCACCGTGACCGTCCGTGTAGGCATCAACGGATTCGGCCGCATCGGCCGTAACTTCCTTCGCGCCGTCGTGGCTGCCGACGCCGATATCAAAGTGGTGGCGGTCAACGACCTCACCGACAACGCCAGCCTCGCCCATCTACTGAAGTACGACTCCATCCTGGGACGCTTCCCCGGCTCGGTCGAAGCCCGCGGCGACGCCATCGTCGTCAACGGCGAGTCGATCAGCGCCCTCGAGGAACGCGACCCGGCCAGCCTGCCGTGGAAGGGCCTCGGCGCCGACGTCGTTCTCGAGTCGACCGGGCTGTTCACCGATGCGACGAAGGCTCGCGCGCACCTCGACGCGGGCGCTCGCAAGGTGGTCATCTCGGCGCCTGCGAAGAACGAGGACGTCACCGTGGTCCCCGGCGTCAACATGGACGACTACGACCCGGCGGCCCACGACATCGTGTCCAACGCGTCGTGCACCACCAACTGCCTGGCACCGATGGCGAAGGTGCTCAACGACGGGCTCGGCATCGAGCGTGGGCTGATGACCACGATCCATGCCTACACCGCGGATCAGAACCTCCAGGACGGTCCGCACCGCGACCTGCGCCGAGCCCGCGCCGCGGCGATCAACCTGGTGCCCACGACGACCGGCGCGGCGAAGGCGATCGGACTCGTGATGCCGGAGCTCAAGGGCCGGCTGGACGGCTACTCGATCCGGGTCCCGACCCCGACCGGCTCGCTCACCGACCTGACGTTCACCGCCAGCCGCGAGACGAGCATCGATGAGGTCAACCAGCTGTTCCGCGACGCCGCCGACGGTCCGATGGCCGGCATCGTCCGCTACAGCGAAGACCCGATCGTCTCGTCGGACATCGTCACCGACCCCGCGTCCTGCATCTTCGATGCGCCGCTGACCAAGGTGCTCGGCGACCAGGTCAAGGTCTTCGGCTGGTACGACAACGAGTGGGGCTACTCCAACCGCCTCATCGACCTCGTGAACCACGTCGGCCAGTCCCTCTGAGCGCGATCGACGCGACGTCCGTGAAGACGATCGACGATCTCGGCGAGCTCCGTGGCAAGCGGGTGCTCGTGCGAAGCGACCTCAACGTGCCGCTGGACGGCGCGACGATCACCGACGACGGCCGGATCCGGGCGAGTGTGCCCACGATCCAGCGGTTGCGAGGCGCCGGCGCCCGGGTGATCGTGACGGCGCATCTCGGACGACCCAAGGGCGAGCCCGACCCGAAGTACAGCCTGCGCCCGGTGGCCGAGCGACTCGGCGAGCTGCTCGGTGTCGAGGTCCGCTTCGCGACCGACACGGTCGGTCCGAGCGCCCAGCAGGCCGTCTCCGGCCTGTCCGACGGCGACGTCGCCCTGCTCGAGAACGTCCGGTTCAACGCCGGCGAGACCAGCAAGAACGATGCCGAACGAGGAGCGCTGGCCGATCAGCTCGCGGCGCTCGCCGAGGCGTTCGTCTCCGACGGCTTCGGCGTCGTGCATCGGCGGCAGGCCAGTGTCGTCGACGTGGCCGAACGGCTGCCGCACGCGGCGGGTGAGCTGGTCGTCACCGAGGTACGGGTGCTGCGGCAGCTGGTCGAGTCGCCCGACCGGCCGTACATCGTGGTGCTCGGCGGCTCCAAGGTCTCCGACAAGCTCGGCGTGATCGAGCGGCTGCTCACGACCGCCGACCGGCTGCTGATCGGCGGCGGCATGGTGTTCACGTTCCTTGCGGCGCAGGGCCACGAGGTCGGCACCAGCCTGCTCGAACGCGAACAGATCGAGACCGTCCGCGGCTATCTCGAGACGGCCCGCGAGCGGAAGGTCGACATCGTGCTGCCGACCGACATCGTGGTCGTGCCGAAGCTCGAGGAGGACGCGACGGCGACGGTCGTGGCGGCGTCCGCGATGCCGTCCGACCAACTCGGTGCCGACATCGGCCCGGAGTCGGCGAAGGTCTTCGCGTCGGTCGTCGCGGGCGCAGGGTTGGTGTGGCTGCTCCGCGGAGGGGCGGCCAGCGTTCCGCCAAGCGCGACGCCCGTGGAGATCAGGACGGCCATGGATATTACCGGCAGGCCGAGCGTGACGACGGCTCACAAGACAGTCGACAGGACGTCACCTCGCGTCGCGGCTTCTTCTCCGGAGGATCCTGCCGTGACACCGCCTGTGGCTGTCGAGGCGGCCCCGCCAGCATCCTTTCCCCCAGATATTGCAGGGGAGGCGCCGATCCCGTCCCCCGTTGCGCTCGGCTCTCCCTCCGAGCCGCAGCCACGAGTAGATCCGCCATCGAAGCGACCCGTCGCGGCAGCCTCGCCGGCCTCAGCAAGGATCGACCGACCGTAGGTCTGGATCGAGATCCGGGCGGCTCCGCTGCCGGCCCTGGCGACGAAGCCCTCCCAGATCAACACGTACGCGATGCCCCAGGACAGCGCGCGCTTGATGCGCAGGCCCAACG
>JALDXR010000252.1:0-5772 GCA_032154865.1 Nocardioidaceae bacterium | reverse complement strand
ACACCAGTCTCACGCGTCACACGCCGATCCTCCGTCCCGTTTCGCCGATCCGCCCGATCTGGCCCGCTCATCCGCCCGATCTGGCCCGCTCATCCGCCCCATCTGGCCCGCTCATCCGCCCCATCTGGTCTACGCCGGTTCGCTCGCCCACTCCGCGACCGAGCCCTCGTGGAGCGCGGCGTACACCCGATCCCGCAGTCGGTTCGCCACGGCGTCGGTGAGCGTCCGGTCGAGCGGCCGGAGGACCAGCCGGACGAGGACGTTGCGCTGACCCGGCGCGATGCCCAGCCGATCCCGGGGGCCCGGCGGCAGCGCGTCATACAGTGCCTCACTCACGACGGTCACCGACTCCGCCACCTCGGCGTCGACACCGAGCGCGTCCCGTACTCGATCCCCGATCAGCTCCTCATCGATCGGGGTGGCCGCACCGACGACGATCGACAGGTCTCGACGCACCGCAGGGAGCCGGGAGACCGCGCGATACGGCGCGAGGTCCAGCATCTGCTCCGCGACCCGGGGATCCGACGACCGGAGCAGCCGGATGTCAGGGACGCCCTTGCGCAGCATGACCAGGCGATCGAGACCGAGCCCCATCGCGAGGCCGGACCATGGTGGCGTGGCGAGACCGGCCCGATCCAGCACGGTCGGCGCCGCCAGGCCGCACTCGCCGATCTCGATCCACTGACCGTCCCAGCAGACGTCGACCTGGCGACCGTGCGTGGTGTACGGATGAACGGCCGGCTCGGCGCGCCATCGATGGCCCGGCAGTACGGCGTCGACGACCCGGCCGATCATGTCCATGAGGTCGTCGGTGTCAAGTCGGCTGCGCCTGATTCGCCACAGGTCGAGCTGATGCGGTTCACCGGTGTGCTGCCAGTCGATGCTGTCGCGGCGATAGCAGATGCCCGGGCACACCAGCAGCACATCCGTCCGCGCCAGGCCAGCCCCCGCCTCACCGGCAAGCCGACGCAGGGCGCCCGGCACCATCGCCGAGCTGTGGCTGCGGAGCATGTGGGTCGGGTCGACGTAGCGGGTGTACCTCGCGTCGCGAGTCACCGCGTCCGGGGCGTAGCCGAGGTGGTCGTAGTTGTCGTGCAGCGAAACGATCCGATCGCCACGCACGACGCGGCTCGGACAGCACCACGCGTCGGTCAGGGCTCGCCGCAGATCAGCCACGATGAGCTGCATGGCATGGCGGCCCTGGTCAGGGTCGGTGAGGTCGCGCTTGTCGAGTGCCCGTCGGAGGTCGTACGCGGACAGCGCTGTTGTTGACATGGGGTTCTCCTCTGATGATCGAGCGACGTGTCGGGCGGCAGGCGCACCCCACCCGGCTCGCGTGGCTCAGAGGAGAAACGGCGTCAGCGAACGCAGCGGCTCACCCCGGCGGCACGGCGGTGCCGGGCGGGGCGACGAAATCGGCGCATCACGCTGGTCATGACGCCATGGTACGACCACGAGTGACCGATCGCCGCGCCATTTGTGACTGATGATCGCGCCACGAGTGACCGATGATCGCGACTCCGATAATCGTCAGCGAACGCACCCTCACCTGGAGGACATTGGCATGCAGATCCGGACTGCGACGCCGGAGGACTGGCTGTCGATCTGGCCGTTCATGAGGGAGATCGTCGAGGCCGGCGAGACCTTCTCCTGGGATCGCGACCTGAGTGAGGCGGCGGCTCGAGAGCGGTGGTACGCCGATCCACCCGGCCATACGATCGTTGCCGTCGACGACGGGAGCGTACTCGGCACCGCCGTGACCGGACCCAACCACGAGGGTCCCGCCTCGCACATCGCCACCGCGAGCTTCATGGTCGATCCGGCAGCCGGCGGTCGTGGCGTCGGACGGGCGCTCGGTGAGCGGGTGCTCGAGTTGGCCCGAGGCGACGGCTATCGCGGCATGCAGTTCAACGCCGTCGTCGAGACCAACACGCGAGCGGTCGCCCTCTGGCAGGCGATCGGGTTCGAGATCCTCACGACCATCCCCGAGGGCTTCCACCACCCGACCCACGGGTACGTCGGGCTGCACATCATGTTCCAACGGCTCTGACCTGCAAAAGCCGTACTGTAACAGCACTTATATAAGTGCTGTTACAATCGCATCGTGACTGACTCGAAGCCGCCCGCCGAGCCTTCCGACCGGGTACGCGATCCCGATCCCACCGAGCAGAGCCGATGGCGCCCGTTGCGCATCCTCCTCGCGGCGATGGACCAAGACATCGCGCAGATCTACGAGGAGCAGGGCCTTGGTGAGGTCCGGCCGCGGTTCGTGAGGCCGCTGGTTCGGCTCGGCCGCGGCGGCCCGATGACGATCCGGCAGCTCGCCGCCGACCTCGACATGACCCACTCGGCGATGAGCCAGACGGTGAGCACGCTGCGCCGGAAGGGCCTGGTGCGCACCGTCCCGGGCTCCGACGCGCGGACCCGTGAGGTGGCGTTGACCGCGAAGGCCCGCGAGGTCACGCCATTCCTCGAAGCCGAATGGCGCGCGACCGAGCGAGCCGCTGCCGAGCTGGAGGACGAGATCCCGTACGCGTTGAGCCAGGTGGTCCGGGACATCGAAGCCGCCCTCGACCGGCGCTCGTTCCACGACCGGATCGTCGAGATCTTGGAGCAGGCCGGCGAGCTGCCGTCATGAGGTCGCCCGTCGGCTTGATCGACATCCGGCCACTGCGCGAGTCACCGGCGTTTCGTCGGCTCTGGATCGGCAACACGCTGTCCGGTCTGGGCGGCCAGCTGACGTTGGTGGCGGTGCTCTTCCAGACCTGGACGCTGACCGAGAGCACCGTCGCGGTCGGCGCCGTCGGACTCGCCCAGGCGATCCCGATGGTCGTCTTCGGGCTGCTCGGCGGGACCCTCGCCGACAGCGTCGACCGGCGCCGGATCGTGCTCGCGACCACGATCGGTCAGGTCGCGGTCGTCACGCTGCTGGTGGCTCAGGCGCTCGCGGAGGCCGGGTCGCTGCCGCTGTTGCTCGGCCTGGTCGGTCTGCAGTCGGCCTGTGCGGGAGTGGGTGCGCCGGCCCGTCGGACCTTCCCCGTACGGCTCCTGCCCGACCACCTGGTCAGCGCGGGTCTCGCGCTCAATCACCTCAGCTTCCAGGCCAGCATGCTGATCGGGCCTGCCCTCGCCGGTGTGGTCATCGCGGCCTGGGAGGTCAGCGGGTGCTATCTCGTGGACGGCCTGACCTTCGTCGGCGCGTTGTACGGCGTGCTCGGACTGCCCGTGCTGCGGCCGCTGGGCGAGTCGAGCCGCCCCGGACTTCGGGCCATCTGGGAAGGGTGGCGCCTGCTCGGCAGCCGACCCGTACTGCGCGGGACGCTCCTGGTCGATCTGCTCGCCACCGTGATGGCGATGCCAGTAGCGCTGTTCCCGGCGATCAACGCCGAACGCTTCGGTGGCGACCCCGAGACGCTCGGCCTGTTTCTGTCGGCGATCGCCCTCGGCGGCATCGTTGCGGGTGCCGCCTCCGGCCGGACCACCCGATCGCCGCGACCGGGCTCGATCATGCTGGTGGCGGCAGCGATCTGGGGCGTCGGCATCGCGGGCTTCGGGTTCTCCCACCAGCTCTGGCTCGCGCTCGGCTGCCTGGCGATCGCCGGCGCGGCAGACACCACGTCGGTGATCAGCCGCGGCGCGATCGTGCAGCTGGCGACGCCGGACTCGCATCGCGGCCGGATCAGCGCCGTCGAGCACATCATCGGCGTCTCGGGTCCAGATGTCGGCAACTTCCGGGGCGGACTGGTCGCCGGCGCGACCACGGCATCGTTCGCCCTCGTGTCGGGCGGCGTGCTCTGCGTCGTGGGAGTCGCCGTGGTCGCCGCCGCCAACACGCCACTGCGCCGGTTCACCATCCAGCGCGATCGGGTCAGCGTGTGATCCGTGCGGGTGCGATCAGGCGACGTCGCGGGCGTGGCGAGTACGGGCGTCGACGCCCTCCTCGACGCCCCAACTGACGATTCGTACCGGATGAATCCGGATCCGAGGACGGCTGCCTCCCGGAATGGCCTCGGCCCGTCCGCGAACCTCGACGCCTCGGGGCTGCCACGGCGGGAGTACGTCGTCGATGACCAGCGCCGCCCGCCCGGTCTGAAGGACGTCGCGGAACTTCTTCGACCGCAGCAGATCGAGCCCGGTGATCTCGATGGCGGTGGCGTCCCGGTCGAGGACCAGCCGACCGGCATCACGTGCGGCATGCCGTCCGGGCCGACGGTCGCGAGCCGGGCCAGTCGCCGCCGCCAGGTCAGTCCCGGCGCGCCGTCGTCGCGTTCGCCGCGCAGGTACGCGAGCTCCAGGTCGGTGAACGGGCTCATAGCGGCACCTCGTGTCGGGCGATCGGCTCGACGAGTTCGCGCTCCTCGTACGAGAGGTGGGAGAGCAGCGTGTCCGAGAGAGTGTCGACGGCGTCGCCCAGCACGGCGAGGTTATCCGGCTCGGTCAGGTTCGCCACCAGGGCGTGGTCGAGGTCCTCGAGTACGCCGTGGATGATCTGATGCTCTTCGGCGAGCCGGTCGAGCACCGGGCCGAGTGCGGGGTCGCGGGATCGCAGATACGGGAACAGCGCCCGATCCTCGATGGAGTGGTGCTGGGTGAGCACCCGGCAGTACGACGCGCAGTAGGCGCCGAGTGTCCAGTTGTTCTTGCGCATCGTCATGTCGTTGATGGCCGACCGGGCCTGCCCGGCGTCGATCACACCGCCTCGCACCTGGCCGATCAGCTCGCGGATCTGGCCGAGCTCGGCCCGAAAGTGATTGTGGACGTCGATCAGTCGCTGCGCATCGGCCCGTCCCCGCGTCGAGTACTCCACGTCGCCCGTCGGCACCGGTCGGGTCGGTCGGGCCGACTCGTCCCATCGCATCTCGGGCTGGATCCGTACGCCGTCGTCCGGAGTCGGCACGAGGCCGAGCCCAGCCTCCCGCGGCTCGGGAGCATGCGATGGGGCCGCCGCCGGCACGACGTCGGTGGAGCGCTCCTTGTCGACGAGTTCGCGAACGGCTGGCGCGACCTCCTCGGCGAACCGCTGGATGGCGCGCGGGTCACCCGACGTCAGCAGGAAGCCGCTGATCCCGTCGGAACGGGCCAGCTCGGTGAGTCGCTCGATCGAGATGTCGTCGCCCAGGTTGATCAGCCGCCGGATGTCGCTCGGCGAGCGACCGGCCTCGGTGGCTGCCGCGTCGATGATCGCGTTGCCTTCGGCCAACTGACCCGGCTTGAGATAGGGAATCGACGGCAGCCAGCCGTCGGCCACGCGTCCGGTGAGTCGCAGCATGCGCGGCTTGTACGCCCCGAGCCAGATTCCGATGTCGTGGGCCGGCTTCGGACCGCGCTTGGCGCCGTTGACGAAGTAGTGCTTTCCCTTGACGCGGACGCCTCCGGGCGTGTCCGGGTCCCACGTCGCCCGAATGACTTGGATCGCCTCGTCCAGAGCCTCGACCGCCTCGGCCGGCGACCGGCGTGGACCGCCCATCGCCTCTATCGCGTCCCAGAACGCACCGGCGCCGAGAGCGAGCTCCAGCCGCCCGCCGCTCAGGATGTCCAAGCTCGCGGCGCTCCGGGCCAGCACCGTGGGCGGTCGCAGCGGCAGGTTGAGCACATTGGCCGACAGCCGGATCCGGGAGGTCCGCGCGGCCACGTAGCTCAACAGTGTCCAGGTGTCGAAGAAGCGCGGCTGGTACGGATGGTCCTGGAAGGTCAGCAGGTCCAACCCAACTCGATCCGCGAGCTCGGAGAGCCCGATCACGTCGTCGGCGTCCCGGTTGGACGGGACCAGAT
>JALDXR010000251.1:0-5783 GCA_032154865.1 Nocardioidaceae bacterium | reverse complement strand
TCGTCCTGCTGGATGAATCCAAAGCCCTTGTCGGCGTTGAACCACTTGACGGTGCCTTGAGCCATTGTTGGGGCTCTCCTTCGTGATGTGTCGTTCGAGACCGGGTTCAGCATCTCGGGTCGCGCGGTGGCGCCGCGCTGTCGGGACTTGCCCTGAACAACACAAAGCGCCCGCCGTATGACTTGCGGGCGTTAGAAACGAGCCGAAGTACAAACCGCAACCGCCTAAGACGGTACGGCGGGGCAACGGTCAGGTCAACCCGGGCACGCCGCCGTCCTGGGACCAAAACCGCGCCGCCGGGCCCGCAAGTGCTGGCCCAAGCGGCTTCCAGGGCATATAACAAGGGTGTGACTGCCGACTCCGCCAAGGTCAGTGTCTTCTTGCTGGACGACCACGAAGTGGTCCGCCGCGGCATCCGCGATCTCCTCGAGGCCGAACCTGGCTTCGAGGTCGTCGGCGAAACCGGCTCCGCGCAGGAAGCGATCCGCCGCATCCCGGCCTTGAAGCCGCGGGTGGCGGTGCTGGACGCACGACTCCCCGACGGCAGCGGCATCGACGTCTGTCGCGAGGCCCGCTCGGTCGATCCGTCGATCCAGGCGCTGATCCTGACGTCGTACGACGACGACGAGGCACTCTTCACCGCGATCATGGCCGGCGCCGCCGGCTACATCCTCAAAGAGGTCAGCGGTGGCGATCTGGTCGACTCGATCCGGCGGGTCGCGGCCGGCCAGTCACTGCTCGACCCGGCGGTGACCCAGCGGGTCCTGGATCGGCTTCGCCAGGGCAGCGACGAGCCCGAGGAGTTGCGATCCCTCACCGAGCAGGAGCGTCGCGTCCTCGGTCTGATCGCCGAAGGCCTGACCAACAAGCAGATCGGGGACCGGCTCTTCCTCGCCGAGAAGACCGTGAAGAACTACGTCTCCAGCCTGCTGTCGAAGCTCGGTCTCGAACGTCGGACCCAGGCGGCGGTGCTGGCCGCCAAGCTGCTCAAGCGCTGAACGTCAGACGGCTGACGCCGGGCCGGTGCGTTCGGATCGACGGCTCAGCCGTCCGGGGTGAGGGGTACGGCCCATTCGACGATCGTGCCGCTGGGCTCGTTCGGCCGCAGCTCGAGAGATCCGCCGAGTCCCTCGGCCCGCTCGCGAATGTTGCGGAGTCCGCTCTCCCGCTTGAGCTCTCCGGTGCCGACGCCGTCGTCGGTCACGAGGACGACCGCCTGGCCGTTGAGCACGTTGATGTTCACCTTGACCGAGGACGCCTGCGCATGCCGGGCGGCGTTGGACAGCGACTCGCGAACGACGGCGAGCAGTTGCGAACGGATTCTGGACGACACCGCACTGTTGACCGGACCGCGCAGGTCGACCCGCGGGGCGAACCCGAACGACGGCGCGTACTCCTGCGCGAGCCGCCGGATGTCCGCCCGCAGATCACTGCGGTCCGAGCGATGCTGGAGCTGGAAGATCGTGGCCCGGATGTCCCGGATCGTGGCGTCGAGGTCGTCGGTGACCGCCGTGATCCGTTCCTGGATCTCCGGGCGCTTGACGAGCCGGCTCATGCCCTGCAGTTGCAGCCCGGTCGCGAACAGCCGCTGGATCACGAGGTCGTGCAGGTCACGGGCGATCCGATCCCGGTCTTCGAGCACGGCGACCAGCTCACGGTCCTCCTGCGCGCGTACGCGATCGAGGGCGAGCCCGGTCTGGTTGGCGAAGGTGGCGATCAGCTCGACATCGAAGAATCCCTCGGGCTTGAGCGTGTCGCGCTCCCGGGACACGAGGAGAACACCACGACCGCCCGTCGGGGAGCTGAGCGGGACCAGGACCGTATAGGCGAGGTCGTCCACGATCTCGGCGGCCAGATCCGTCGCGCCGCTCTGCGCCTCCTTCGCCAGATCGTCGACGACCATCGGGTAGCCGCTGCGTAGGACGCTGGAGAGCAGACCGTCCTCGCGAACCGGCATCCGGGAGCCGAGAGCGGCCTCGGCATCGGTGTCCAATCCCTCGACGACCTCGACGACGAGATCGCCGCTGTCCTCGTCCTCGATCAGGACGACCGCGACGTCACAGCCGGAGACCTCTCGCGTCTTGCGCGCGATGAGCTGCAGGGCTTCCTCGCGGTCCACCTGACCCAGCAGGACGTGCGAGATCTCCATCGTGGCCTGCAACCACTGGCGCCGACGGTCGGTGAGCTCGTAGAGGCGAGCGTTGTCGATGGCGACACCAGCGGCGGCCGCGAGTGCTCCCACGATCTGCTCGTCCTGATCGGTGAACTCGTCGGCGCCGATCTTCTCGGAGAGGTAGAGGTTGCCGTAGATCCGATCGTGGACCCGGATCGGAACGCCGAGGAAGGAGTCCATCGGCGGATGGTTGGGCGGGAAGCCGTAGGAGCCCGGGTGGTCACCGATGTGCGGCAGCCGAATCGGGTGCGGCTCGGCGATCAGCAGACCGAGCACACCGTGACCTCGGGGTGGCGGCCCGATCCGGTTTCGCTCGTCATCACTGATGCCATGAGTGATGAACTCGGCCAGCCGGTCGCCTTGGCCCAGCACGCCGAGAGCGCCGTAACGCGCACCGGCGAGGTCGCAGGCCGCGACGGTGATCCGGCGAAGAACGCGTTGCAGATCGAGATCGGTGCTCAGGTCGACAACGGCATCGAGCAGTGAGCGCAACCGCTCCTGGCTGGACAGAACATCGCCGACGCGGTCGAGCAATTCGTGCAGGAGTGTGTCCAAGCGGACTCGAGATAGCGCGGTGAACCCGAGTACGTCTTCCCAGTCCCGCCGTTCAGGCGGTGCACCATCCGCCACGGGCTTATCCTAGGCAAACCCGGCGGCGGATGGGAGAACCTGGACATCGAGCTGACCCGCGCGAATGGCCAGGCAGCGGTTTCAGGCTCTCGAAATCAGCTTAATTCGGATGAGAACGGGCGTCAGATCTTCGCGACTCGATCGCCAGACCGCACCAGACCGGGCGTAATCACCCGGGCGTTGAGCCCTCGCAATCGCTGCCGCTTGCCGTCCGGCGTGCTGACGAACCGCAGTGCGTCGAGTCCGAACCGGCCGGAGAACTTCACGCAGCCGGTGTGCGGCGGAGCCGAAATCTCGACCTCGGCCGTGCCGATCCGCAGCCGGCTGCCGGGCGGCAGGTTGTCGATCGACAGGTCGAGATCGACGATCAGCTGATCACCCGCCAGCCGCCATCGGTCCGGAGAACCGGCAACCGTCGCGAGCGCGCGCGAGTTCATGATGGTCAGCTGGCGGAGCGGATCGGGCGAGCCGTCGGCGGTGGACTTCGACGGACGCGAGCTCCAGTCGTCTCCGACCAGGCCTTCGGTCTTGCTCAGCTCACCCTCGTCGAGCACCTCCCGTTCGCCCTCGACGGGTCGGCGGACGATCAGATCCAGGGTGCCTTCGGCGCGGGGCGACAGTCCTGCCACGGCGTACGCCGCCTCGAGCTCCGGCAGGCTCCGATGGTGCGGCACGTGCTCGTCGTAGCCGTCCTCGATCTCAGCCGGCGTCTGCACCATCTGTGCTCCTCACTGCCCACGTGAGGCTCACTCTAGGTCGCGCCGCCTGATCCGGGAGGCGTCGAAGGATGAGGGTTTGGTCACGGCCGCACCCGACCTAGCCGGCCGCCTCACTCGGATCGCCGGAGCCGACAAGACGGTCGGCTCCTCGCCGCGTGCCAGCGGTCTTCCGGCCCGGGCGGCCGACGATCTGGACGTCGCGGAGATCGGAGACCACGACGTCTGCCCCCTGCGCGCGAAGCCGATCACCGCTCTCCTCCGAGCGATCGATGCCGATCACCTGGCCGAAGCCACCGGCTCGCCCCGCCACGACACCTGCCTCGGCGTTGTCGACGACGATCGTGCGGCACGGCGAGGCGCCGAGTCGCCGGACTGCCTCGAGCATCACGCCGGGCTCGGGCTTGCCGGCGAGGCCGAGTCGCTCCCCGTCGACACCATCGACCCGTACTGGGAACAACGCCGAGAGGCCGGCCGCCGCCAGCACCATGCGGCAGTGCCGGCTCGATGACACGACGGCGGCTTGGACGCCGCGGCGCTGCAACTGCGCGACCAGCCAGACGGTCCCCTGGTAGACCCGAATGCCGCGGGCCGCGACCAGTTCGACGAAGTACGCGTCCTTGCGATTGGCGAGACCGCAGATGGTCTCGCGATGCGGTGGGTCGTTGACGATGCCGCGCGGGAGCTTGATGCCGCGGAAGGCGAGGAACTTCTGGGCTGCCTCGTAGCGGGACCTGCCGTCGATATGGGCAACGTAGTCCTCGTGCGAGAACGCCCGCAGCGGCTCGCCGTCGGGCGACCTCCGATGCTGGAAGAAGCCATCGAACAAGCGCCGCCAGGCCGCCTCGTGAACCGAAGCAGTGTCGGTCACGACTCCGTCGAGATCGAGGATGACGGCGTCGAAGTCGCGCACGGCGAGCCGCACGGTCACGTGACCCCCTCGGCCGCCTGTTCAGCCGGCTGTTCCTGTCCCCCCATGTCCAGGCGGAACGGCGGATACTCGTCGGTCATCAGCGCGACGTACGCGCCCACCCGGAGGGCCCACCGGTCCATGCCGAGGACGAAGTCGAAGATGCCCGCCGGGTATCGGTCGACGAACAGCAGGGCGACGCCGGCGAAGAACGTCAAGATGCCCACGAGGCCGCCCCAACCATAGGAACCGCCGACGAAGACCGTCACGACGATGAACTGCGGGATCGCGAGCAGCCACCACTTGACCCAGACCAGGCCGCGCGACAGTCGCTCCGGATAGGCGATCTCGAGACGCGCCGGGTAGTCGGGGACGTCGCCCAGGGCGAACGGCGGATAGCGGTCGGTCCCCAGTGCGCTGTAGCCGTAGAACCCGACCCGCCAGGTCCACTGAATGATCCCGACGTTGAAATCGAACATCCCTCGCGGATAACGACCCGTGAACACGATCGCGAAGAAGGCCACGATCGTCAGGAGGAAGAAGCACACCCACAAGATGGCCAGCACAATGTAGTGCGGGATGAGGAGCAGCCACTTGAAGATCCACAGCCAGCGGCTCAGGCCCGGCTCCAGTCGCCCCTCCAACTTCACCGGGGATGTCGACACCATCGTGCGCCTACCTCCTCTGCCGCGGGGATCGCGGCAATCGTCCGGGTTCAACCGTCCACGTCATCGCCGCCGCGGGCCAGGGTCGAAGGACCCGGTCAGGCCTGTGAGATCCCGGCGACCCGGCGTGAGCGACCAGGAGCATGTCGGTCTCGTGATCCGACCGGATTGGGCGCTTTCGTACCGCGCAAACCATGACATCGGGCTCTACTGGCCCGCGAGAGCGCACGGATCAGCGGCTCGGTGGGCTGGGCAAGAGGTCACTGCCCTAGGGGTCGAACGTCTCTGTGCCCACACCCCATCGACCGGTGAGGGTCGAGACGAAGGCCATGCCGCCCGGCAGACACCATGCGGCATCGGCCGGCGCCTGCGGAGCAGAGGCGCCAAACTGCTGACCGGGTGGCGAGGGCCCCTTCGGTTGGGTACTGGATCACCTCCTCCGTCACCCGGTCAGCACCTGCCCGGCCGCCGTCGGGTGGTCGGGCCGAGGACGAGGAGGTGCACATGCTTGCTCGCGGGGTCACCTACGTCTGCGACCTCTGCGGCAGTAGTGACGACGTCAACACGGTGCGGATCCGGATCCCCCCCGACACCGCCGTCGAAACCGATCTGTGCACTGCTTGCCAGCTGTCCGCCACGGCCGTCGAGGTGATCGACGCCGGCCGAAGTGTGCATTCCGGACGGCCCCT
>JALDXR010000250.1:0-5790 GCA_032154865.1 Nocardioidaceae bacterium | reverse complement strand
CCCGGATCCGGCAGCTCTTCGCGGCCGAGTCCCCCACCATCGCCTGGGTCGACACCGCCGTCCTGCTCGAGGCGGTCAAGCGCGTGTCGTTGGTCGCCGAGCGCAACACGCCGGTGCGGCTGACGTACTCCGATCAGCAGGTGCTGCTGGAGGCCGGGAGCAGTGACGAGGCCCAGGCGTCCGAGTCGGTGCCGGCGCGGATCGACGGGCCGGACATCTCGATCGGGTTCAACCACCAGTACCTGCTCGACGGCCTGAGCGTGATCCCCTCGCCGTCGGTCCACATGGCGTTCACGCAGCCGACCCGGCCGGCGGCGATGGCCGGCGCGAAGGAGACCGGCGCCGACCCCGACCTGGATTTCCGTTATCTGCTGATGCCGTTGCGACTCCAGAGCTAGCGACCCCACTTGGCTCGGGAGCCAGCGCGCACGAGAGGAGCCGCAGGTGCACATCGGTCTCGTCGGTCTAGGCCGCATGGGCGGCAACATGCGAGAGCGGCTGCGGCGTGGCGGCCACGAGGTCACCGGCTACGACCGGGACCCGGACGTCAGCGATGCCGGCTCGCTGTCGGAGCTTGCGGAAGCACTGCCCAGCCCCAAGGTGGTGTGGGTGATGGTGCCGGCCGGCGAGCCCACGGATCAGACCATCCACGAGCTCGCGACGCTGCTGGACGACGGCGATCTCATCATCGACGGCGGCAACTCGCGCTGGACCGATGACCAGAAGCACGCCGCGGACCTCGCCGAGCGAGGCATCGGGTTCGTCGACTGCGGTGTCTCCGGGGGCGTGTGGGGTCTGGAAAACGGCTATGGCCTGATGGCCGGCGGCCCCGCCGAATACGTCGCGCTCGCGCAGCCGATCTTCGACACGCTCAAGCCGCCGGGTGAGTCGGGGTACGTCCATGCGGGCGGCGTCGGAGCCGGCCACTTCGCCAAGATGGTGCACAACGGCATCGAGTACGCCGTGATGCAGGCGTACGCGGAGGGTTACGAGCTGCTCGAGGCGGCCGACACGGTCGACAACGTCACCGATGTGCTCGCCTCGTGGCGCGAGGGCACGGTGATCCGCTCCTGGCTGCTCGATCTGCTCGTCGACGCGTTGCGGGCCGACGAAGGGCTGTCCAAGATCGCCGCCTGGGCCGAGGATTCGGGCGAGGGTCGGTGGACCGTCCAGGCGGCGATCGACCGCGCGGTGCCGCTCAATGCGATCGCGGCCTCGCTGTTCGCCCGCTTCGCCTCGCGCGAGGAAGAGTCGCCGGCGATGAAGGCGGTCGCCGCGATGCGGCAGCAGTTCGGTGGCCACGCGGTCCGATCGGATCGGCCGGGCGACTCGAAGCCGGGGTGAGCTCGACCGGTGCACGTCGCACACCTGACGCTTCACGACTTCCGCTCCTACGAGCAGCTCGAACTCCCCCTCGAGCCGGGCGGCAATGTCTTCGTGGGCCCCAACGGGCAGGGCAAGACCAACCTGGTCGAGGCCGTCGACTACCTGTCGACGCTGGCATCGCATCGGGTCGCGACGGATGCTCCGCTCGTACGGTTCGGCGCCGACCGCGCGGTCGTACGGGCCGACGTCGTACGTGACGGCCGGAGCGCTCTGCTCGAGATCGAGATCGTGCCGGGTGGGTCCAACCGGGCGCGGATCAACAAGTCGCCACTCCCCCGCGCCCGTGAGCTGATCGGTCTGCTGCGTACGGTCGTGTTCTCGCCGGAGGATCTCGCCCTGGTCAAGGGTGATCCCTCGGACCGGCGGCGGTTCCTCGACACGCTGCTGGTGACCCGTACGCCACGACTGGCCGGCGTGCGATCCGACTACGACCGGGTCCTGCGACAGCGCAACAGCCTGCTCAAGACCGCCGCCAACGCGCGACGTGGTGGCGGCGGAGGCGACGGAGCGCTCGCGACCCTCGACGTGTGGGACGAACATCTGGCCCAGGCCGGAGCCGAGCTCCTGGCGGCTCGACTCGAGCTGGTCGAGGCGTTGCGGCCGTACGTCGTCAGCGGCTACGGCAAGATCGCGGCCCAGGCCAGTGCGCGAATGGACGTCGGCATCGCCTACAAGTCCTCGTTCGAGCTGCCCTCGGGGACGCCGGATCGAGTGGTGCTCGCCGCGGCTCTGCTGGCTGCGGTGGCCGCCCGCCGCAGCGACGAGCTCGAGCGTGGCATCAGCCTGGTCGGCCCGCACCGCGACGAGCTCGTGCTGAGCCTCGGCGACCTGCCGGCGAAGGGGTATGCCAGCCATGGCGAGTCGTGGTCGCTGGCGTTGGCGCTGCGGATCGCGGCGTACGACCTGTTGCGTTCCGAGGGCGACGATCCGATCCTGATTCTCGACGACGTCTTCGCCGAGCTCGACAAGGACCGCCGCGACCAGCTGGCCGGCCTGGTCGGCGGTGCCGAGCAGGTGCTGGTCACGGCACCGGTGCCGCAGGACGTCCCGGCCCTGCTGGAGGGGGTACGCTACGACGTCGCGGAGGGCGCGGTGCTGAGGGTACACACGACATGAGCGGGTCTGAACAGTTTCCGAGCGATCAAGGCAGCGACTCGGGTGGGTCCACTGAGGGCCCCGCCGAGCCGGCACACGATCCGAGCGGCCTCGACCTGGCCCGGTCGGTCGCCGGAAGCTATCGCCAGGACCGGCCCCGCAAGCCACGCCGGACCAAGTCGTCGCGCCGGCGTAAGCCGAAAGCGCAAAGCAACTCGGCCTCCGGGGCCCACCCCGACGATCGCGATCCGCAGACCCTGGACGCCTCGATCGACCGGCTCGTCAGCGAGCACGGCTGGCAGACCGACATCGCGGTCCATGCCGTCTTCGCCCGATGGGACCAGATCGTCGGCGCCGAGGTCGCCCAGCACTGCACCCCGGAGCGCTACGCCGACGACGAGCTGACCGTCCGGGCCGACTCGACGAGCTGGGCGACTCAGATGCGGCTGCTCGCCGCCGACGTCGTACGCCGGCTCAACCAGGAGCTCGGCGACGGCGCCGTACGCCGGATCCAGGTCCTCGGTCCGCAGGCTCCGTCGTGGCGTCGCGGCCGCCGGACCGTACGCGGCCGCGGCCCGCGAGACACGTATGGCTGAGCCCGGTGGCTCCGAAGCGACTGACCGCCCTCTGGGGCATCTGAGACGCCTGGGTCGCGAGGGGGACCCCACGCGAAGGCCGCGAAAGCCTGTGCAGCGCGCACAGGCCCCAACATGAGGCGCCACAGCGTTCATGACACCCCCTCTCCGATGGGGTCGATGTCCGTCACGGGGCCTGAGAGCGGCTACAATGGAAGCCGAAAGGATCGTTCCCGCGCTCGCTTACCGTCTCGCTCAACGCGTCGGGTCCGTAGGCGCTGGCGATCCTTCGTCGTGTCTGGCCGCCGGGCCGGACTGTGGCCCTGTCGCCACAGAGCAGACATGGAGGTCCCAAGCGCGTGACGGCATCTACTTCGTCGCCCGCCGAGGCGGTCGATCGGCTCGAAGCCGCATATGACGCATCGACAATTCAAGTACTCGAGGGACTTGAGGCCGTACGCAAGCGGCCCAGCATGTACATCGGCTCGACCGGTGAGCGCGGGCTGCACCATCTGGTTCAGGAGATCGTGGACAACGCGGTCGACGAGGCCCTGGCCGGCTACTGCGATCTGATCCGGATCACCCTGCGCGGCGACGGCGGCGTACGCGTCGTCGACAACGGTCGCGGGATTCCGGTCGACGAGCACCCGGTCGAGAAGATGCCGGCTGTCACGGTGGCGCTCACCCAACTGCACGCCGGGGGCAAGTTCGGCGGCGGTGGCTACAAGGTGTCCGGCGGGCTGCACGGCGTCGGCGTCTCGGTCGTCAACGCGCTGAGCACCCGGCTCGAGGTGGAGGTCAAGCGCGACGGCTACCGCTGGACCCAGTCGTTCGCCAGCGGCGATCCGGAGGGTCCACTGGAGCGGCACGAGGAGACCGACGAGACCGGCACCTGTGTCACGTTCTGGGCGTCACCGGACATCTTCGAGACCACGACCTACTCCTTCGAGACCCTGAGCTCGCGATTCCGCGAGATGGCGTTCCTCAACAAGGGTCTGGAGATCATCGTCAAGGACGAGCGGGCCGTCGCCGGTGAGATCGCCGAAGCGGTCGCCGACGGCACCGCACCGCAGGAGACCGACGACGAGGACAGCGTCAAGCCGGCGACCAACGGATCCGGCCTGACGCAACGGTTCCTTTACGACCGCGGGCTGGTCGACTACGTCGAGCACCTCAACAAGACCAAGGACCCGGTGCAGAACAGCATCGTGTCGTTCGAGTCCAACGACGACGCCAACGGCATGTCGCTCGAGGTCGCGTTGCAGTGGACGGGGGCCTACAGCGAATCGGTGCACACCTTCGCCAACACGATCAACACCCACGAGGGCGGCACCCACGAGGAGGGCTTCCGCTCGGCGCTCACGAGCACGGTCAACTGGTGGGGCGAGCAGTGGGGCCTGATCAAGAAGCGCGAGGACCGGCTCTCCGGTGACGACATCCGGGAGGGCCTGACCGCGATCGTCTCGGTCAAGGTGGCCGAGCCGCAGTTCGAGGGCCAGACCAAGACCAAGCTCGGCAACACCGAGGCCAAGTCGTTCGTCCAGAAGGCCGTCAACGACCAACTCGGCGAGTGGTTCGAGAAGAACCCGACCGAGGGCAAGCTCGTCGTACGCAAGGGCATCGCCGCTGCGTCGGCCCGGATGGCCGCTCGTAAGGCTCGCGACCTGGCCCGCAGCCGCAAGGGCCTGCTGGGCGGCGGTGGCCTGCCGGGCAAGCTGTCGGACTGCCAGTCGACCAACCCGGACGAGTGCGAGCTCTTCATCGTCGAGGGCAACTCGGCCGGCGGCTCCGCCAAGGGCGGCCGCGACCCGCGTACGCAGGCGATCCTGCCGATCCGGGGCAAGATCCTCAACGTCGAGAAGGCCCGCATCGACAAGGTGCTGGCCAACGTCGAGGTGCAGTCGATCATCTCGGCGCTCGGCACCGGGATCCACGAGGACTTCGACATCGACAAGCTGCGCTACGGCAAGATCATCCTGATGGCCGACGCCGACGTCGACGGTCAGCACATCTCGACCTTGCTGCTCACGCTGCTGTTCCGGTTCATGCGGCCGCTGATCGAGCACGGCCACGTCTATCTGGCGCAGCCGCCGCTCTACAAGATCAAGTGGTCCAATGCGCGACACGACCTGGCCTACTCCGATCGCGAGCGCGACGAGCTCCTCGAGACGGGCAAGGAGGCCGGTCGCCGGCTGCCCAAGGACGGTCCGATTCAGCGCTACAAGGGTCTCGGCGAGATGAACGACCACGAGCTGTGGGAGACCACGATGGATCCGTCGGCCCGCAACCTGCTGCAGGTGTCTCTCGAGGACGCCGCCCATGCCGACGAGCTGTTCAGTGTGCTCATGGGTGAGGACGTCGAGCAGCGCCGGTCGTTCATCCAGCGCAACGCCAAGGACGTTCGATTCCTTGATATCTAGCGCCCGACCTCAACCACAGCAGACGGCACCGCAGGAAATTGAGGATTCAGGACTGTGACTGACACCCCGCCCGAAGAAGAGACACCGGGCCGGATCGAACTCGTCGAGCTCCAAGACGAGATGCGCCGCTCCTACCTCGACTACGCGATGAGCGTGATCGTGGGCCGGGCCTTGCCGGAGGTACGCGACGGGCTCAAGCCGGTGCACCGGCGCGTGCTCTACGCCATGTACGACGGCGGCTACCGCCCGGACCGCGGCTTCTCCAAGTGCAGCCGGATCGTCGGCGACGTCATGGGGCAGTACCACCCGCACGG
>JALDXR010000249.1:0-5809 GCA_032154865.1 Nocardioidaceae bacterium | reverse complement strand
TTGGTGCTGCCCTCGGCCGGCGGATCGACCTCGGGCTCGATCGGCTCGGCTGCGTGTACGGACAGCTGGCGCCACAGCGACGAGGGCCCACGGGGACGAGTCTGAGTACGCCCCCACCAGTGGGCACTGGCGATCAGCACCTCCTTGGCACGGGTGGCCGCGACGTATCCCAGCCGCTGCTCCTCGCGCAGCGCGACCTCTCGGCTCGCCTCCGCATAGGACCGGAAGCCCACCGTGTCCCACGAGCGCAGGGTCGGCAGCGCATCGGCGTCGCCACGCAGCGGACCCGGCACCTCCGACGGCACCCAGGGCCACCGGGGTCGACCCTGGGCCGACGGGAAGACCCCCTCGGCCAGGAACGGTACGACGACCGCCCGCCACTCGAGCCCCTTCGCGGTGTGGACCGTCAGCAGCTTCACCGAGTCGGTCGCGGTCGGCGTCGCCAGCTCGATGCCGCGGTTGAACTCCGCCTCGGCGTCGAGATAGGCCAGCAGGGCGGGCAACGACGCCCTCGGCTCACCGGCCGCGAAGTCGGCCACGGTCTCGACGAACAGCGCCAGGTTGTCGCGGGCCTGCTCGGCCTCCGGCCCGGCCTGGGTCGCCAGCTCCACGTCGAGCCCGAGCGTGTCGATGACCCGCCGGGTCAGCTCGACCAGCGGCTCCCCCGCGTGCCTTCGGAGCATCGTGAGCTCGGCCGCCAGCGCCGCGAACCGCTCGCGAGCCGCCGTGGAGTACGCCAGGTCGCCCGGGTCGGCGAGCGCCTCCGACAGCGACAGAATCTCGGTGGGATCGACTCCGCTGACGGCGGCGTCCAGCGTGTCGTTGATGCCCTGACGCTCCCGGCGTACGGCCTGGGCCAGGTGCTGAGCTCGTTCGCCGAGCAGCGCGAGGTCGCGTACGCCGATCCGCCATCGCGGTCCGCTCAGCAGCCGGAGCAGAGCGGCGTTGGCCGTGAGGTCCGAGACGGCCCGAAGGGTCGCGACGACGTCGGTGACCTCGGGCTGGATCAGCAGCCCGGCCAGGCCGACGACCTCGACCGGGATGCCGCGGGCTCGCAGGGCGGCCGACAGCTCGGCGATCTCGTTGCGGTCCCGGACCAGGATCGCGATATCGGACCAGGCAGCCGGTCGACCGGAGCCGGTGAGCTCAGCCGGGAGCCGGCGCACCTGCTCGGCGACCCAGTCGATCTCCTCGATCACGGTGCCGTGCAGGGCCAGACGCAGCCAGCCGGAAGGTGCACCGTCGCGCGGTCGGAGGGCGGCGGCACCCTTGTGCACCGCGTAGAGCGGGTCGGCGACGTCGTTGGCGGCGTCCAGGACCCGGATCGAGCAGCGTCGGTTGACGCCGAGCCGATGCCGGATCGCCGGCTCGCCGTCGGCGCGCGGGAAGTGGGCCGGGAAGTCGTCGATGTTGTCGACCGACGCGCCACGCCAGCCGTAGATCCCCTGACACGGGTCGCCCACCGCGGTCACCGGATGGCCCCTGCCATGGGCCGGATCGGCTCCGCTGTAGAGGCCCTGCAGCATGCGGCGCTGCGAGACCGAGGTGTCCTGGTATTCGTCGAGCAGCACGACGCGGTAGCGGTCGCGTTCTGTGGCGGCGACCTCCGGACACTCGATCGCGAGCCGGGCGCCCTGCGCCATCTGGTCGGCGAACTCGATCACGCCGGCGTCGGTCTTGGCGGCCCGGTAGGCGGCGACCAGGTCGATCAGCTGATCCCGGGCCCGGCTCGCGTCGACCGCCCGCAGCACGTCCTTGAGCGGCCGACGCCGTTCGAGCAGCTTGCGGAGCTCGTCGTCGAACGATCGGACCGCCTCGACGTCGACGAGATGATCGAGGATCTGGTTGTCGAGCTCGATGACGTCGCGTACGAGAGTCGGCAGATGCGACGGCAGGTCGGGCAGCAGTCCTGGGTAGGCCGCGACCGAGCGGGCGGCGAGCTGAAACCTGGTGGCGTCCTCGACCAGGCGCAGGTCGGGCTCGAAGCCGAGTCGGAGACCGTGCTCGACGATGAGCCCGCCGGCGTACGCGTGGTAGGTCGACACGGTCGGCTCGCCGTACTCCTCCAGCAGGTCGGGTTGGTCCGCGGCCCGAGCCAATTGGCGTAGGGCGGACCGTACTCGCGCACCCAGCTCGGCGGCGGCCTTGTTTGTGAACGTGAGGCCGAGCACCTGGCCCGGCTCGACCTGGTCGGTGCCGACCAGCCAGACGACCCGAGCGGTCATCACCGACGTCTTGCCGGATCCGGCACCGGCGACCACGACGGTGGGGTCCATCGGGGCTGTGATCGCCTCCAGCTGTTCGGCGCTGTAGGGCACCCCCATGACCTCGCACAGCTGCTCCTCGTCGCGCAGCAACGGCTCGGGCAGGCTGAGCTGGCCGGCCATCTCGCGACGCCTAGGCATCGGACTCCCCCGGTGTCGCCGAGAGGATGCTGGCGCCGTCGGCCTGGGCGGGACAGCTAGACCGGAACTCGCAAAAGCCACAGTGACCGCCTGGCGTCGCGGCGAAGTCCTCGGCGCGGATCGCCTCGACGGCGGCGGTCAACTGCGCATCGGCCGCTGACTCGTCGCCGAGCGGCTCCTGGCGCTGCACGCGTACGTTGCCGCGGACCTCCAGTCGAAGGTGTACGAGCTCCGCGCCGCCCGGCTCGCCACCGCCGCCGGCCAGCTCGTCGGCGGCGCCATGGCGGATGGCGGTCTGGTACATGCCGAGCTGCGCATGCTCGGCCAGGTCGGAGTCACGTGGCGCCCGCTTGCCGGTCTTGAGGTCGACGACGACTATCCGGCCGTCGGCGTCGCGCTCCACCCGGTCCATCGAGCCGCGGAGCACGGCTGCGTCGCCGCCGACCGGGACCTCGACCTCGAATCGATGCTCGGCGGCGAGGACCTCGCGGCCCCAGCCGGCCCGGTGCCAGGCGAGCAGCCGGCCCAGGGCGGCCTCTGCCTCGGCTCGCTCCGCGGCAGCCTGCCAGGGGGCGGCGAAGGCCAGCTGCGGCCAGACCCGGTCGAGATGCGCCAGCAGCGCGTCGATGCTCGGCACGACCTCGCCGTCGACCAGGGCCGCGGCGAGCGCATGGACGACGTTGCCGAACCCCTGGGCGGTGGTGCTGGCGGTCTGCCCACCGGCCTCCCGGGCCAGGAACCAGCGCAGTCGACACGTGGTCAACGCGTCGACAGCGCTCCCGGACAGCTGGAGCGGTTCGTCACTCGGACGCACGGGCGGCTCGGCCTCGGTCGGCTCGCCGACGCCCCACCAGCGGTCCGGATCGGCGGCGGGAAGCAGCGGTCCGGCGGATCCGGTCGCGGTCGCCAGGCGGGCGATCCGGCGGGCGATGGCGGACCGTAACGCCGGATCGTCGGTCTGCTCGATCAGAGCGCGCAGCTCACCGAGGAGGCCACGCAGCGACAGCGGGCGCTCCGGGCGCCCCTCCGGCGGGCCGATCTCCACCCCCAGGTCGTCGAGGAACCGGGACGGCTGCTCGCCCTCGTCATGCGGACTGGCGACGGCCGTGACGACAAGCCGCTCCCGGGCCCGGGTCAGGGCGACGTAGAACAGCCGGCGCTCCTCGGAGAGCAACTCGATGCTCGTCGGCCGGTGCCGCAGTCCGGTCGGTCCGAGCCGATCAGCGGCCAGTAACGAGCCGCAATGCCGGAGGTCCGGCCACAAGCGCTCCTGTACGCCGGCGACGACCACCAGCCGCCACTCGAGCCCCTTGGCGCGATGCGCGGTCAGCAGCCGCACCGCCTCGCCACGCACCGGCCGCTCCGCAAGGGTCTCGGCCGGAATCTGCTGGGCGTCGATCTCGGCAAGGAGCGCCCGCAGACCGCGACGCTGCTGGCGCTCCTCGGCCCGGGCCGCGAGGTCGAACAAGGCGCAGACGGCGTCGAGATCGCGATGCGCGGCCCGGGCCGCCGGGCCACCGGTGCCGATCGCTCCTCGCAATCGGCGCGGCCACGGCGAGCCCGACCAGACCTCCCACAGAGCCGACTCCGGAGGGCCGCCCGCCGCCAGCTCGGCACGGGCCCGGGCCAGCAGCTCCGCGAGGGCCAGGGCGCGCTTCGCGTCGGAGCCGTCGATGGTCGAGAGCCAGACCGGGTCGGCCAGAGCCTCGGCGAGGAGCTGACCCGAGGGCCGGGGCGCCGGGCGCTCCTCCGACTCGGCCCGAGCGTCTCGCTCCGCCCGGCGCAGGCGCCGCGCCAGTCGGCGTACTCCCCCGGGGTCGAGACCGCCGAGCGGCGACGTGAGGAGCTGGTCGGCGACCTCGGGCTCGATCAGCGTCGGCCGCGCCCGTTCGGCCTCGGTGAGCCGGTCCTGTTCGGTCTCCGGATCGATATCGGACCGGTGCAGTACGTCGGCGACGCGCAGGGCGGTCAGCAGCACCTGGACGGCCGACTCGGCACGCAACGGCAGCTCGTCGCCGGCGACCTCGATCGGGACGTCGGCGGCGGCCAGGGCCCGGCGGAGTCGCGGGATCGAACGCACCCCCGATCGCACCAGCACCGCCATCTGCGACCAGGGCAGGCCCTCGTCGAGATGGGCCCGGCGCAGCAGCTCGGCGATCCGCTCGGCCTCGGCGGCGACCGTGGTGAACGTCCGGACCTCGACCGTGCCGTCGCCGTACGGCGGATCCACGACCCGCGGCCGGCGGAACCGCTCGTACGTCGCGCGATCGAGACTGCCCGGCAGGCCCAGGCGATCGACGACCCGCCGGGACACGTCGAGGATCTCGCGGCCGAACCGGCGGGTGGTGTCGAGAGCGATGACCGGGGCAGGCGCACCGATCGAGGTCGGGAAGTCCCGTGCGAAACGCAGAATGCCGCGCAGATCCGCTCCGCGGAAGCCATAGATCGACTGGTCCGGGTCACCGACCGCGATCAGGTCCCGGCCGCCACCCGCGAGCGCCCGGAGCAGAGCGACCTGGGCCGGATCGGTGTCCTGGTATTCGTCGACGACGACGCAGCGGAATCGGTCGTGCAGCTCGGCCTGGTGCGCCGGATCGGCGGCGATCAGCCCGGCGCGATGGATCAGTTCGGCGTAGTCGACGAAACCCTGCGCGTCGAGGACCTCGAGGTATTCCGCGAAGACCTGGCCGGCCGCGACCCACTCCGGCCGATCGGACTCCTGCCCGACGGCGGCCAGGTCGTCCGGGTCCCAGCCGTGCGCGCGGGCCTGGGCGAACAGCGCCTGCAGCTCGTGGGCGAGGCCGCGGGTACGGATCGCCGGGACCAACGCCTCGGGCCACGCGACCGTCTCCATGTCGCGGCTGCCGACCAGCAACTCGCGGAGCCGGACGTCCTGCTCGGGCGCGCTGAGCAACGAGACCGGGTCGACGAACAGGTCGGCCGGGGCGAACTGCCGTACCAGCCCGTAAGCGAAGGAGTGGAACGTCGCCGCGGTCGGGAGCACGCCGGTGCGACCGAGCCGGGCCGTGATGCGGGTCCGCAGCTCCTCAGCGGCCTTGCGGCTGAAGGTGAGCACCAGGATCTGGTCGGGCCGCCGGCCGCGCTGCTCGATCCGGTCGACCACGGTCTCGACCAGGGTCGTCGTCTTGCCGGTGCCGGGTCCCGCGAGCACGAGCAGCGGCCCGCCCGGGTGGTCGACGACGGCGCGCTGGGCCGGCTCGAGTACGGGTGCGTCGACCGGTGCGGAGGCGCTTCGACGCAGCACGTACGAGACCGGCATGTCCTCATCACAGCAGATGACCCCGACCGCCGCCTGCTAGTGCCACGTGGTGTCGATCATCTCCTGCGGAGACACCCAGGCTGAGCGCGTGTCGGGCCCCCGAAGTGCGGCCCGGTGCCTGTAC
>JALDXR010000248.1:0-5818 GCA_032154865.1 Nocardioidaceae bacterium | reverse complement strand
CCCGAGTTCGGATCGCCGGCGTACACCGAACCCGACGTGGCGCCACCGGCGCGGACGCCGTACGACCTGTCCCGCTCGGCTGGCGGCTCCTCCGGCGGCGCGGGCGCGGCCCTCGCGGCGGCGCTGGTCCCGATCGCTCCGGGGTCCGACGGCGGCGGCTCGATCCGGATCCCGGCGAGCGTGTGTGGCCTGGTCGGCTTCAAGCCGAGCCGGGGCCGGATCAGCCAGTCTCCGCTGTACGGCGACGTCAGCGGACTGTCGACGGCCGGGCCGCTGGCCAACACGGTCCGCGACGCGGCGGTCCTGCTCGACGCGCTGGCCGGCCGCCATCCGGGCGACCCGACGTGGGCGCCGCCCCTTCCCGACGGCGAGACCTACCGCGACTGGTGCGAGCGCGACCCTGGACCACTGCGGATCGCCCGGTTCGCCACGCCCTCGGCCGGATCCGACGGCGTCGACCCCGCCGTCAGCGCGGCGTACGAGGCGGCGACCGAGCTCCTGACCGGACTCGGTCACGAGGTCGTCGACGTCGAGTCGCCGATGCGGCCGGAGGCGGTGCCGGTCTTCGAGGCGGTGTGGTGTGTCCTGTCCTGCGGCTGGCCGGTGGCACCGCACCTCGAGTCGCAACTGCGGCCCCTCACCCGATGGCTCCGAGAGCGCGGCGCGGCCCCGCCGGCGCCCGCGTTCGTGGCCTCGCTGGTGCAGATGCGCCAGATCGCCGCTCAGGCGTTGGTGAGACTGCATCCTTACGACGCGGTCCTCACGCCGACCTTGGCGAAGCTGCCGATACCGGTGGGCGGCCTCCGCGACGACGACGACCCCGAGGCCGACTTCAAGGCGGAAGAGAGCTTCACCCCGTTCGCCGCCGAGTGGAACGTCACGGGCATGCCGGCGGTGTCGCTGCCGACGGCATGGACCGACGGCTCGGGTGACCAGCCGGTGCTGCCGATAGGCACCATGCTCGCCGGCCGTCCAGGCGAGGACCATCGGCTGTTCTCGCTCGCGGCGCATGTCGAAGCGGCCTGCACCGATCCGGGCGGTCGAGCCTGGCGACGGCCGACCCTGCCCGAGCTGCGATGACCCGACCGTTCCCGCTTCGGGACGGTCCGGTCGTGATCGACCGCTGGACGGCCGAGCGCGTCGACCGGATCCGGCCGTGGCTCCGACCCGACGCCGAGTGGAAGGACTGGGACGCGCCGTACCTTCCCGGGCCGAGCGACTCGAGCGGCGAGGCGTTCGCCGAGGGTCTGGAGACCAACCCCTGGCAGCCGGACCCGCTGACCGGCCTACCGCAGCGACTCTGCATCGGCGACGACGGCGATGCGGTCGGGTTCGTGAGCTGGCAGTGGGAGGACGAGACCTCCGGCTGGCGGCGCATCGGCATCGTGCTCTTCGACCCGTCCGTGTGGGGCCGCGGCCTCGGCACCCGGGCGCTGCGGCTGTGGAGCGACTGGCTCGGCGATCTGCCCGACACCCATCGGCTCGATCTCGCGACCTGGTCCGGGAACGTCCGCATGATCCGGGCCGCCCGGCGCTGTGGATTCACCGACGAGACCCGGCTCCGAGGCGCCCGAATCGTCCGTGGCGAGCGCTATGACGGGGTCATCCTGGCCCGTCTGCCCTGATCATCACGGCCCGTCTGTCCGCCCGCCGCAACGGCGATCTTGCTGTTTGTCCGGCTCAGCTACCGTGGCGCCTCGTGAGCCCAGGACAGCCGGACACCAGCCCCTACCCGCCTGCCCGCCGCGACGACATCGTCGACGACCTGCACGGCGAACGCGTCGCCGACCCGTACCGCTGGCTGGAAGACCCCGACTCCATCGAGACCAAGGACTGGCAGACCGCGGAGGACGAGCTGTTCGCCGCCGCCCGGGACAGCTGGCCGGCTCGGGAGCACTTCGCGGACCGGATCGCCGAGCTGATGCGGACCGGCTCGGTGGGCACGCCGGTGTGGCGGGGCGACCGGGCGTTCTATTCGCGCCGCGAGCCGGACCAGGAGCACGGCGTACTGCTCACCCGCGACCCGGACGGCACCGAGCGGACGCTGGTTGACCCGATGGCGATCGACCCGACCGGCGTCACCACCCTCGACACCTGGCAGCCGAGCAAGGACGGCCGGCTGCTGTCGTACCAGATCTCGACCGGCGGCACCGAGGCATCGGCCATCCACCTGCTCGACGTGGCGAGCGGCGACCAGATCGACGAGCCGATCGATCGGTGCCGGCACTCCCCTGTGGCTTGGCTGCCCGACAGCAGCGCCTTCTACTACGTACGCCAGCTCCCGATCGACGACCTGCCCGCCGACGAGGCGCAGTATCACCGCCGGGTGTGGCTGCACCGGGTCGGCACCGATCCGGCCGACGACCCGATCATCTTCGGCGAGGACTTCGACAAGACCGCGTTCTACGGCGTCTCGGTCAGTCTCGACGGCCGCTGGCTCACCGTCAGCGTCGGCCTCGGCACGGCGCCGCGCAACGACGTCTGGCTCGCCGACCTCAACACCGGACCGCTGGAGACGCCGGAGCTGCGCCCGGTCATCACCGACGTCGATGCCCGGACCGGGATCTGGATCGGGCGAGACGGCCGGATGTACGTCCACACCGACCGCGACGCGCCTCGGGGCCGGCTGCTGGTCGGCGACCCGACGAACCCGGACCCGGAGACCTGGCGGGAGCTGGTCAGCGAGGAGCCGGAGGCGGTGCTCGCCGACGTGGCGATCCTCGACGACGCTGCCACGCCGGACGACCGGGACGAGCCGTTGCTGGTCTGCTCGTGGACCCGGCACGCGGTGAGCGAGATCACCGTCCATGACCTCGAGACGGGCGACCGCCGGGGCGCGATCGAGCTGCCCGGACTCGGCACCGTCGGCGGTCTCGTCGAGCGGCCCGAGGGCGGTCACGAGCTGTGGTTCGCCTACACCGACCACGTCACGCCGGCGCTGATCCTGCATCACGACGCCCGCACCGGCGAGACCTCGACCTGGGCCCGGCCGCCGGGAGTCGTTCCGGACACGAGTGACGTCGAGGTACGCCAGGTCGAGTACGACTCCTCCGGTGGCACCACCATCCGGATGTTCGTGCTCCAGCGCCGCGGCGTCGAAGGCCCGCGGCCGGCGATCCTGTACGGCTACGGCGGCTTCGGCATCTCACTGACCCCGGCGTACGCGGCGACGATCCAGGCCTGGCTCGAGGCCGGTGGCACGTACGCGATCGCGAACCTCCGAGGCGGCGGAGAGGAGGGTGAGACCTGGCATCGGGCCGGGATGCGCGAGCACAAGCAGCGGGTTTTCGACGACTTCCACGCGGCCGCCGAGCGCCTCATCGCCGACGGACTGACGACGCCCGATCTGCTCGCCATCCAGGGCGGCTCGAACGGCGGACTCCTCGTCGGGGCGGCGCTGACCCAGCGTCCGGACCTCTACCGAGCCGTCGTCTGCTCGGCGCCGCTGCTCGACATGGTCCGCTACGAGCAGCGCGGGCTCGGCCGGCTGTGGAGCGACGAGTACGGCACCGCCGCCGACCCTGAGCAGTTGCGCTGGCTCCTGGCGTACTCGCCGTATCACCGGGTCCGCTCCGGCACGGGGTATCCAGCGGTGCTGTTCACCGTCTTCGCGTCGGACAGCCGGGTCGATCCGTTGCATGCCCGCAAGCTCACCGCCGCGCTGCAGGCCGCCACGGCATCCGATCCGGCGACCCATCCGATCCTGATCCGGCTGGAGACCGAGGTCGGTCACGGTGGCCGATCGGTGAGCCGGGCGGTCGGCAACAGCGCCGACGCCCTCGCGTTCGTCGCCTGGACCCTCGGTGTCGACCCGGACCCGGCGGGCGGCGCAGCACCGGTCGCCGATGTCACGGCACGGTAACTTGGCTCTTTCAGCTCCCGTCCACCCACCCCGACTCGCGCACCGGAGAGGAGTCTCGCGGCCGTGCTGATCCCCACCTTGGACACCTCTTGCACCGACGATCCGGACAACGACTTCTGCCGTTTCGTCGAGAAGGTCACCGGCAGCGACACCGCGGCGGACTGGGTGCACATCGTGATCGCCAAGCCCGGGGCGATCGTCGGTCTGATCCTGATCGGGTTCATCCTGCGCGCCGTGCTGGCGCGGGTCATCGACCGGCTGGCGAACCGGGCGGCCGAAGGCACTGTCCCGGGGGTCTTGCAGAACAGCAAGGCCCGCCAGATGTTCCTGGAGACCAACTCGGTCGCCATCGAGCGCCGCAAACAGCGGGCCGCCACGATGGCATCGCTGCTCAAGAGCGTCTCCACCGGCGTCATCTTCACGATCGTCGCGTTCATGGCCATCGCCCAGCTGGGCTACAACATCGCACCGCTGATCGCCAGCGCCGGCATCCTCGGCGTCGCCCTCGGCTTCGGCGCCCAGAGCCTGGTCAAGGACTTCCTGTCCGGCATCTTCATGATCCTGGAGGACCAGTACGGCGTCGGCGACGTCGTCAACGTCGGAGAGGCCACCGGCACCGTCGAGGCGGTCGGCCTGCGGGTCACGCGACTACGCGACGTCGACGGCACGGTCTGGTACGTCCGCAACGGCGAGATCCTGGCCGTCGGCAACATGAGCCAGAACTGGGCCCGATCGGTGCTCGACATCGGCATCTCGTACCACGAAGACATCGAGCGGGTGAAGTCGGTGCTGCGCGAGGTCGCCCACGAGATGTGGGAGGACCCGAAATATCGGCCCAACATCCTCGAGGAGCCGGAGATCTGGGGCGTCGAGCGGCTGGATCCCGATGCGGTGGTGGTGCGCGTCGTGATCAAGACCGCGCCGCTCGAGCAGTGGGCGATCAGTCGCGAGCTTCGACAGCGGATCAAGGCCCGATTCGACGCCCTGGGGATTGAGATTCCGCTGCCGCAGCGGGTTGTTTGGCAGCGGGACGAGCCGGCGCCGGAGGCCTGAGGGTCGCGCGTTTGATCGATCGGGACACAATGGCGGGGTGACGGAATCGGCGACGTTCTATGAGGCCATTGGCGGGCACGAGACGATCAAGCGCATCGTCGACCGCTTCTACGCCGGTGTCGCCGACGATCCCGTACTGCGACCGATCTACCCCGAGGACGATCTGCGTCCGGCGGCGCGGCGGCTGACGATGTTCCTCGAGCAGTACTGGGGCGGGCCCACGACGTACAACGAGGAGCGCGGCCATCCCCGGCTGCGGATGCGGCATGCGCCGTTCGCCGTCACCCACGAGGCTCGCGAGCGCTGGCTGGTCCACTTCCGGGCCGGACTCGACGAGGCACAGCTGCCGCCGGAGCTCGACGCGCAGTTCTGGGAGTACGTCCAGCGCGCCGCCCTCCACATGGTCAACACGGTCGAGCCGGTCGGCCCGCCGGCCTGACTCCCGCTCCACTGGCGGTAGCTGTTTTGCGAAACACGCCCGGCGTGTCGCGCAATATGGCTACCCCCAGCGCCCGCGTACGCCCGATCAGGCGGACAGGTCGCCGAGCTGGTCGGCGTACCAGCGCGACCCGGCGAGGTGCGTGGCGATCTCCCGCAAGGTCCAGTTGTCGCCGCGTGGCACGTCCCACTCGTTCTGGCCGGCCGCCGCGAGTCGCAGCTCGAACGTCAACGCCAGGCGGCGCAGGCGTTGTCCCGCCTCAGCCAGATCGGCCTCGGTGAAGGCCGCGTGATCGGCTTCGGTCGTGACCGCGCTCGCGCCCCACTCGTCGACGTGGGTGGGCCGGTCCGCGAGCAGTGCCTCGATCTCGGCGAGGTGATCGACGATGTGGTCACCCATCCGGCGGATCACCTTGTGCGGGGTGTAGATCCGATCCCCGTCCTCGCTGACCGAAGGCGCGCCGT
>JALDXR010000247.1:0-5830 GCA_032154865.1 Nocardioidaceae bacterium | reverse complement strand
CGGACGCAACGGCACGACGTCGCCGTGATCCGAGCGGGCCGGGTCGCCGCCCGGCGCCTGCTGTCCCGGCGCGTCGCCGCCGGGACCGTGCCGGCCTTGTGCCGGTGACGTCGGCTCGCCCGGCGGCAGCCCCTGATATAACGGCGGCGTCTGCTGCGGCGGGGGTGGCGCCGACACGGGGTCGAGACCGAGCAGTCGCGGATCGACGCCCATCCGGGCGAGGTCGCCGGCCGCGTCTTGGGCCGAAGCACGACGCCGAGCCTCGAGCTCCTCCTCGGTCGGGCCGTCTTCCTCGTCAGGCATCGGCTCTCACTCCCCGGCGGCTCATAGCTTGTCCTGGATCTCGCTGAACAGACCCGCGGCGCCCATCGTCACCACGACCATGTCGACGATGACGAGGAACTCGGCGATGTTAAGGACCCGCTTGGTCTGGGCTCGCGTGATGTCGGTCATCGGCAGGCTGCTGACTGCCACGAGGAGCAGGGCCGCGGCGGCGAAGCCGGGGATCACCCACTCGCGAATCTCGGGAACGTCCTCGGTCAACCGAACCAGCTGCAGGACACCGATGACGACGGCGGCGGCGCGAAGCGGCACCATGTGCGGCGTCCGCGAGTAGACCCGCGACCGCAGTAGGGCGGCCGCTCCGACGCTGAGCGCCAGGTAGCGGTCCCACGAGCCGTCGCTGAAGGTCAGCCAGAAGCAGCACCAGACGACGACGAGGGCGATTCCCACCAGGCCCCCGATCAGCATCCAATTGCTCTGCCGGTAGCGGTTCGCCAGGCTGTCCGAGCTGATCCGGCCGGCATGGCGTACGCGATAGTCGGCGCTGGCCAGCCCGCCGACCGACAGGGTCAGGCGCGGCAGGACACCGGCGGCCAGCATCACGACGGCCGGCGCGATCCGGTGCACCTGGTGGATGTCGACGTCGGCCAGGCCGAGGAAGCTGACCGCCAGCCCGGTCGCGACCAGCACCACCGCGGCCGTCACATGCGGCATCGCGACCTCGGTGCACACCCGGGCCAGCGCCACGACACCGGCGACGACGATCCACCCCAGCAGGAGAACGACGAACGGATCGAGCTCGGCCGCGACACCGATCTCGGTGCCGGACAGGAAGGCCCACGCCATCGCGACGGCGGCCAGCACCTGCGCCACCCAGCCGTGGTTGAAAGCCGCCGCCCACACCATCAGGCCGAAGGTGATGACGAGCGCGGTGAGTGCGGAGACCACGCGGGCGTCGGTGCTGCCTCCGATGAGGTCGGGGAACTGATACTGCACGAGGGCCAGCAGGCCGAGCACGACGGCGCTCGAGAGCAGGCTGAACGTCAGGGTCGTACGCGGTGTCCACCAGCCACCGGCGGCGTCGACGCTGTCCTCGAGCGCGTCCCGGACGTCCTCGACCAGGGCCGGCCGGACCGCCGCGCCCTCGCCACGCAGCTCGAGGACTTCGCCGTCGAGTACGCCGGCCTCGGCCAGCGTCTGGTTGAGCGACAACGGAAGCCCGCCGAGCCGGGCGAGTGTGAAGGCGGTCGGACGATGGTCGTCGCCGTCCGGAGCGCAGTAGCGCAGCACCTGTGGCACGACGTCGGCGACCGGCAACGCGCTCGGCAGCGCCAGGTCGACCTTCCGGGCTCCGCTCACGACGGTGACGCGGCTGTAAGCGGTGAGCACGAGGCCTCCCCGGTGGAGTCGAACGTCGCCGTGCGGGCGTCACCCCGGGCAGCCACGACACACCGATAGCCCCGAGGAACAGCGGGAGCATATCGTTGTCCGGGTCACCACACCCACCGTGACGGTGCTTGGGCGGGACAACGATGAGGAGTCTGTGCTGTGACGACCACGCTGGTGAAGCGTCCCCCGCGTACTGCCCCGCCGATCGTCGATCCGGGCAATCTCGAGATCGCCGAGCCCCCTGGCACGCCGCAAGCGCCCCCGGCGGTGGCCGGGCTCGGCATGATGATGATGCCGATGATGATGGGCACCGGTGCGCTGACCGGTGCGCTCACCGCGGGCGCCAGCAAGATCCAGGCGGTCGCGAGCCTGCTGGTCTTCTGCGGCGCGATCTGCTTCGCCGTGATCATGATCGTCAGCCAGCGCACCGGTCCCAAGAAGCAGCTGCGTGAGGGCCGCGAGCGCTACCTCGACTACATCGAGCAGATGCGGCACACCCTGCGGGCCCGGATCGCCGTCCAGCGGCGCAGCGAGGCCTGGCGCCATCCCCTGACCGAGAGCCAGGTCGATCTGGCTCGCAACGACGCCCGGCGGTGGGAGCGACGCCTCAGCGACTCCGACTTCCTGGTCGTACGCATCGGCACCGGCGACCAGCCGCTCGCGTCGCCGCTCACGATGGCGGCCGACACCGGTCCGCTCAACGAGTTCGACCCGGTGTGCCTGCAGGCCGCCAAGGAGCTGCACGCGAGGTACTCCGTCCTCCGCGACCAGCCGATCACCGTCGACCTGCGGTCGATCGGCACCATGACGATCCTCGGCGCACCGGCTGCGACCCGCGACGTCGCGGCGTCGATGGCGATGGAGGTCGCCACCTTCCACGCGCCGCACGAGGTGCAGATCGCCGTCGTACGATCCGACGCCCACGCCGACGACTGGGATTGGGCGAAGTGGCTGCCGCACGCGCAGGAGACGCAGGTCATGGACGGCGACGTGCCGTCGCGACTGGTCGCCAACAGCGTCGCCGGCATGGCCGAGATGCTGGCCCCGGCCATGGACGCCCGGCTCGACCGGCACCAGCGGGCTCGCGGACAGCAGCACCTGCCGCCACAGCACCTGGTCGTGTTCGTCGACGGTGACGGGCTGACGACGCACCAGCGCTTCACCTCGCCGGATCCGTCGGTGCCGCTCGACCAGCTCGGCATCCACGTCGTCGTACTCGTCGAGCATCGGCGCGACGAGCCCGAGCAGATCGAGGACCGGATCCAGGTCGGTCCAGGCGGCACGATGACGCTGGCGTCCCGGACGCTGCCGTTCCGGCGGGATGCCGTCCCGTCCGGAGTGCCGGCCGTGATCGCCCGGCAGCTGTCACCGTTGCGGATCAACGAGGAGGAGGAAGGCGGGGACAGCCTGACCCACACGGTGGGTCTGCCGGAGATACTCGGTGTCGACGACCCGGCCCGGCTGGACCCGTCCCGCAGCTGGCGGCCACGAAGCCTGCGCGAGCTGCTGCGGGTGCCGATCGGGATCGGCAGCAACGGCAACACCGTCATGCTCGACCTCAAGGAGTCAGCGCACGGCGGCATGGGGCCGCACGGCCTGGTCGTCGGCGCCACCGGATCCGGCAAGTCCGAGATGCTGCGCACCCTGGTCAGCTCGTTGGTGATCAACCACGGACCCGACCGGCTGGCCCTGATGCTGGTCGACTTCAAGGGTGGTGCGACCTTCGCCGCGATGGAGGACATCCCCCATATCGCCGGCATCATCACCAACCTGCAGGACGACCTGACCCTGGTCGACCGGATGCACGATGCGCTGTTCGGCGAGATGCAGCGCCGGCAGGAGCTCCTCAAGTCGGTCGGCAACCTGCCCAACGTCACGGCCTACCACGACCTGATCGACGCGGGCGAACCACTCGAGCCGCTCCCCCACCTGCTGGTGATCGTCGACGAGTTCTCCGAGCTGCTGACCGCCAAGCCCGACTTCGCCGACCTCTTCGTGGCGATCGGCCGGATCGGACGTTCGATCGGCGTCCATCAGCTGCTGGCCAGTCAGAAGCTGGACACCGGCAAGATCCGCGGACTCGAGTCCCATCTGTCCTACCGGATCTCGCTGCGCACCTTCAGCGAGACCGAGTCGCGCGACGCGATCGGCGTGCCGGACGCCTACCACCTGCCGCCGGAGCCCGGATCGGGCTACCTCAAGGTCGACACGACGGTCTTCGAGCGGTTCAAGGCGGCGCTGGTGTCGTCGCCCTACACTCCGCCGTCGTCGGGACCGAAGACGACGGTGCCAGTCGTGCCGTACCTGTCGGTCAACGGCCTCGGGGCCTGGATCGCCGAGCAGCAGGCCGCGCTGGCCGCCGAGAACGGAGACCAGCCGGCCGGGCCGGCCTCGAAGAACGAGCAGAGCAACCTCGACGTGATCTGCGAGCGACTGGCGGGCGCCGGTGCGGCCCCGGTGCGCCAGGTCTGGCTCGACCCGCTGCCACCGGCGCTCCCGCTCGACAGCGTGATGGACTCCCAGGAGGACGGCGCGGTCGGAACCGTCGACGCCGTCATCGGTCTGGTCGACGAGCCGGCCAAGCAGAACCAGTACCCGCTGCGCTGGGACTTCACCGGCGGCGCCGGCAACCTGATGATCCTGGGGGCGCCGCAGAGCGGCAAGAGCACCCTGCTGCGCTCCCTGATCGGCTCGCTCTGCTTCCGCTACGCGCCGTCCGACGTCGTCTTCTACTGCCTCGACTTCGGCGGCGGCACCCTACGGTCGATGGCCGACGCGCCGCACATCGCGACGGTCACGCCGCGTACCGATCCGGAGCGGATCAGCCGCACGATCAACGACGTCGTCACCCTCCTGGAGCGACGCGAGGAGCTGTTCCGCAGCCTCGGCGTCAGCGGGATCGAGGAGTTCCGTCAGGCCCGCGCCGACGGCCGCGCGCCCAAGGACGCACCGGGCGACGTCTTCCTCATCATCGACGGGTGGGGCGGCTTCCGTGAGGAGTACGACACGCTCGACTACACCGTCGCGGACATCTCCTCACGCGGCCTCAACTACGGCATCCACGTCATCGTCACGGTCAACCAGTCCATGGACGTCCGGATGCGCATGCAGCCGTCGTTCGGCGGCCGGATCGAGCTTCGGCTCAACGACGCCTTCGACAGCCAGTTCGGCCGCAAGGAGATGGGAAACATCCCGAAGGAGGTGCCCGGCCGCGGGTTGATCGACCCGGGTCTGCACTTCCAGGCCGCGCTGCCGCGCATCGACGGCGTCGGCGATGACGAGGGCCTGTCGCAGGCGGTGTCCAGCCTCGTGGCGAGTCTCAAGGAGCGCTGGCCGGAGCAGGCCGTCCAGCGGGTCCGCGTCCTGCCCACCAAGGTCGAGCGCGAGCAGCTGCCACCGGTCGACCCGAAGTATCCGGGGGTGCCGGTCGGTGTGCTCGACCGCAACCTCAGCGCGGCCTCGGTGGACCTGATGGGTTCCAACCCCCACCTGCTCATCTTCGGCGACGGCGAGACCGGCAAGACCAACCTGCTCCGGCTCGTCCTGCGCGGCCACATGGAGCTGATGCCGGCCGAGAACCTCGCGATCGCGGTGGTCGACTTCCGGCGATCGCTGCTCGACGTCGTCACGAAGGACTACAACCTCGCGTACGCCACCGATGCGCCGACGGCCGAACAGGTCTGCCTCGAGATCGCTGCTTCGCTGAAGAAGCGGCTGCCGGGTCCAGACGTCACGTCTGACCAGCTACGCAATCGGTCGTGGTGGACCGGCCCGGAGGTTCTCGTCGTCGTCGACGACTACGACCTGGTGTCGACCTCGAGCGGCAACCCACTGAATCCGCTCGTCGACTATTTCGCCCAGGGCCGCGATCTGGGCTTCCACTTCGTGATGGCCCGCCGGATGGGCGGCTTCGCCCGGGCCCAGTTCGAGCCGGTGGTCCAGCGGCTCACCGATCTCGGGACGCCGGGGTTCGTCTTCTCCGGCGACCGGATGGAGGGCCGTGTGATCGGCGGCGTGAGTGCTCAGTCGCTCCCCGTCGGCCGGGCCCTCTACGCCACCCGCAACGGCCTCGTCGGCCAGGTCCAGACGGCGATCACACCGGAGTGACCGCCGGCCCACCGCCATCGGCGTCAGACACGTAAGAAGGCCCCCCCCCACC
>JALDXR010000246.1:0-5833 GCA_032154865.1 Nocardioidaceae bacterium | reverse complement strand
TGCTCGGCAACGTGGTCTACGACAACATCGGCGCCGCCAACAACCTGCCGTTCGCGGCCGCCATGGCGACCGTGCCGGTGGTGATCATGCTGATCTACCTCGCGGCCGTCCGGCGGACCGGGGCGTTGGAGAACCTGTGAGGAGGCGCCGGCGATGACGTTGTCCCGCTCCACCCGAGTGGCGCTCCTGGTGGCCATGCTGCTGGGACTCGCAGTCGTCTATATCCCGTTGCTGGTCGTCGTCGTCAACTCCTTCAACGTCGACGCCACCTTCGCTTGGCCACCGGACGAGCTGACCCTCGAGTGGTGGAGCAAGGCGGTCGACAACACCGGCGCTCGCGACGCGATCTGGACGAGCGTCAAGGTGGGACTCCTGGCGACGGCCTTCGCCCTCGTGCTCGGCACGCTGGCCGCCTTCGCGCTGGCGAGATTCCGCTTCTTCGGCCGAGACGCGATCTCGCTTCTGGTCATCCTTCCCATCGCCCTGCCGGGCATCGTCACCGGCATCGCGCTGAACAACGCATTCCGTACCGTCATCGGCATCGAGCTCGGGTTGATCACGTTGGTGATCGCCCACGCGACGTTCTGCATCGTCGTCGTCTTCAACAACGTCATCGCACGGCTGCGACGGCTCGGCGGCAACTTCGAGGAGGCGTCGATGGACCTGGGGGCCGACACGTTCACGACCTTCCGGCTGGTCACGTTCCCGATGCTGAGGTCGGCCCTGCTCGCCGGCGGACTGCTCGCCTTCGCTCTCTCGTTCGACGAGATCATCGTGACCACCTTCACCGCCGGAGCGGAGATCCAGACCCTGCCGATCTGGATCTTCAGCAACCTGTTCCGGCCCAACCAGGCGCCGATCGTCAACGTCATCGGATCTGCTCTGATCGTCTTGTCCGTCATCCCCATCTACCTGGCCCAGCGCCTGTCCGGCGAGACGTCGGGCGGACGGCTCTGACCATCGGGAGGGAACCAACCTCATGTCCACTCTGCGCGCACTTCGCAACTTCGTCGGGGGCGACTACGTCGACGCCGCCGACGGCAAGACAGCCGACATCGTCAATCCGGTCACGGGCGAGGCCTTCGCGACCGCTCCGGTCTCGTCGGCGGAGGACGTCGACCGTGCCATGCAGGCGGCCGACTTGGCCTTCGAGGGCTGGCGGGACGCTACGCCGGGCGAGCGGCAGCTGGCTCTGCTCAAGCTGGCCGACGCGATGGAGCGCCGAGCCGACGAGCTGGTGGGCCTGGAGAGTGAGAACACCGGCAAGCCGCTGGGGTTGACCAAGAGCGAGGAGATCCCGCCGATGGTCGACCAGGTCCGGTTCTTCGCCGGTGCGGCCCGGATGCTCGAGGGCAAGTCGGCGGGGGAGTACATGGCCGGGTTCACGTCGTTCATCCGGCGCGAGCCGATCGGCGTCTGCGCCCAGGTGACGCCGTGGAACTACCCGATCATGATGGCGATCTGGAAGATCGGACCGGCACTCGCCGCGGGCAACACGGTGGTGCTGAAGCCGTCCGACACGACGCCGGTGTCGACCCTGTGGCTCGCCGAGGTCGCCGCCGAGTTCCTCCCGCCGGGCGTACTCAACGTGGTGTGCGGCGACCGTGACACCGGACGGGCGTTGGTCGAGCACGAGACCCCTCAGATGGTGTCGATCACCGGCTCGGTCCGGGCCGGGAAGGAGGTCGCCGCCGGAGCGGCCCTCGACCTCAAGCGCACGCATCTGGAGCTGGGCGGCAAGGCGCCGGTCGTTGTGTTCGACGACGCGGACGTCGAGGCGGCGGCCGAGGCGATCGCCGAAGCGGGCTACTTCAACGCCGGTCAGGACTGCACGGCAGCGACCCGAGTGCTCGCCGGGCCGGGCATCAACGAGGACTTCGTCGCCGCGTTGACCGAACAGGCCCGCAACACGAAGACGGGTGCCCCGGACGACGAGGACGTGCTCTACGGGCCGTTGAACAACCCGGCCCAGCTCGAGCGGGTGTCCGGCATGGTGGACCGGCTGCCCGACCATGCGCAGCTCCAGACCGGTGGCGAGCGGGTCGGTGATCGCGGCTACTTCTACGCCCCTACTGTCGTGTCCGGGCTCGAGCAGGACGACGAGGCCAGTCAGAACGAGATCTTCGGCCCGGTGATCACGGTCCAGCGGTTCTCCGACGAGGACCAGGCCGTGGCGTGGGCGAACGGGGTCGAGTACGGCCTCGCCTCGAGCGTGTGGACCAAGGACCACGGCCGGGCGATGCGGATGGCCAAGCGGCTGGACTTCGGCTGCGTGTGGATCAACACCCACATCCCCCTGGTCGCCGAGATGCCGCACGGCGGGTTCAAGCACTCGGGTCACGGTAAGGACCTCTCGATGTACGGCTTGGAGGACTACACGCGGATCAAGCACGTCATGACCAGCCTCGAAACCTGACAGCGGCTCGCTGCATCGTCCGCGGACCGGGTTGAGCGCGTGCCCGCTTCGGACGCAGGAGCGAGGAGGATGCGATGAGGATCTTGTCGGTCGGCGGCGAGGGAGCAACGGCGGCGTTCTGCACGATCGCCAACCGTCGCGGCTTCTTCGACGCGGTCGTCGCCGCCGATCACGACCTGGCCCGGGCCGAGCACGCGATCAAGTCCGGCGACGACCGGTTCGATGCCGTCCAGCTTGAGGGCTCAGCCGTCGAGGACCTGGTCGGGCTCGTCGAACGGCTCGGGATCACCCACGTCGTCAACACCGATCCGGGCCTGGTGATGCCGGTCTTCGAGGCGGCCTTCGCCGCCGGGGCAGACTACCTCGATCTGGCGATGAGCCGATCCACGCCGCATCCGGCGCAGCCGTACCTGAAGTCCGGAGTCAAGCTGGGCGACGAGCAGTTCGCCGTCGACGGCGCGTGGATCGACGCCGGCCGGCTCGCGCTGGTGGGGATCGGAGCGAGTCCGGGATTGGCCGACGTGTTCGCGCGCTACGCGGCCGACCATCTGTTCAGCGAGATCGGTGAGCTGAGTACCCGGTGCGCGCCGGCCGTGCTCGGCAGCGACGCACTCGATCGTTGGCTGGCGCCGCCGGTGATCTGGGAGCTGGACCGCGGCTGGTTCACGACCGAGCCGCTGAGCGAGCCCGAGATGTTCGCCTTCCCGGCCGGTATCGGCTCGCTCACCTGCGTCAACGTCGAGCACGAGGAAGTCATGCTGATGCCGCGCTGGGTCGACGCCCAGCGGACGACGTTCAAGTACGGCCTGGGCGGCCAGCTCGTCGCGGCGTTGCAGCGATCGCGGGACGACGGGCTCGACCAGGCGGAGCTGCGGGCGGCAGGCGCCGACGAGGACTGGGTGGACCGGTCCTGCGTGGGAGTCCTCGTCATGGGCCTGGGCCGCGACCGGCGGCCACGTTCGACGTACCTCTATCACGTCGTCGACAGCGAGTGGTCGATGCGGGAGTACGGCCACTCGTGCCTGGCCTGGCAGACCGCGGTCAACTCGGTAATCGCCCTCGAGCTGCTCGCCGGGGAGGTCTGGGCGGGCGCCGGTGTGCTCGGGCCGGAGGCGTTCGACCCGGTGCCGTTCCTCGAACTGCTGGCCGAGCTCGGGCCGCCGTGGCAGCAGCGGGAGCAGTGAACCGGGGGCGCGGAGCGATCAGCCCAGGTCGTCCAGACCGGCCTTGATGCCGTCGGCCAGCTCGGCGACCTCCTGGTCGGTCATGACGAAGGCCGGTGAGATCTGGACGGCTCCGGCTCCGACGGCGCGGGTGGAGATGCCGTGCGTCCGCAGCCCCTTGGCCAGGGGCAAGGCCTGACTCGCGTCGTGCAGCTGGACGGCGGCCAGCGCGCCGGTGCCGCAGCGGACCTCGCTGACAGCCGGATGCTCGGCCAGCGGCGCCAGCGTCGAGGCGATCGACTTCTCCAGCCGGGCGGATTCGTCGAGCAGTGACTCGCGTTCGATGATGTCGAGGTTCGACAGCGCGACGGCCGCTGCAGCGGCGTGGCCGGAGTAGGTGTAGCCGTGTCGCCACCACACGCCGGCGTCAGGCCGGAAGAACGGCTCGGCCAGTCGTGGCGCGACGAAGACCGCGCCCATCGGGAGGTAGCCCGAGGTCAGGCCCTTGGCCGTCGTCACGAGGTCCGGCGCCAGATCGAACCGGTTGCTGGCGAACCAGGAGCCGCCGATCCGGCCGAAGCCCGTCACCACCTCGTCGGCCACGAACAGGACGTCGTGGTCCCGGCACACCTGGCGGACCCCGGCGAGGTAGCCGTCCGGAGGCGGGTAGACGCCGCCGGCGCCGATCACCGGCTCGCAGAAGAACGCGGCGACCCGATCCGGTCCGATGCGTTCGATGGTCGCGGCCAGGTCGTCGGCCGAGTCCCACCGCACGGTCGCCGCCTCGGGCATCAGCTCGCCGTGGCCCTCTCGGTTGCCGGGAATGCCGGCCAGCGCGGTGCCCGCGACGTGCATGCCGTGATAGGCCTTCTCGCGGCCGATGACGTAGGTGCGCTCCGGATGGCCGACCTCGTGCCAGTAGCGGCGGGCCAGCTTGGCGGCGGTCTCGACCGAGTCGGAGCCGCCGGAGGTCAGGAAGATCTTGCTGTCCGGTACGGGTGCCATCCCGGCCAGCCGGTCGGCCAGGCGGATCGTGGTGTCGACGGCGAAGTCGCCGAACGTGGAGTACGCCGCGATCGTCCGCAACTGCTCGGCCGCGGCGTCGGCGATCTCGCTCCGGCCGTGGCCGATGTTGGTGAACCACAGACCTGCGGTGGCGTCGAGATAGCGGCGTCCCGCGTCGTCCCAGACGTGCACCCCCTCGCCCCGGGCGAGCACGAACTCGCCGTCGCGTTCGACGGCGCCCATGTCGGAGAACGGATGCCACAACGCGCCCATCTTGTCTCCCTATCCGGTCGACGCCATGGCCTCTTCGAGTACGTCCATCGCCTCGACCAGCAGCTGCTGCGGAATCACCAGTGGCGGCAGGAAGCGCACCACGTTGCCGAACGTACCGCAGGTCAGCGTGAGCACTCCGCGGCTGTGGCAGGCCGCGCTGACGGCGGCCGCGACGGCCGGCGCCGGTGTCTTCGTGCCGGGCTCGACCAGCTCCATCGCGATCATCGCGCCGCGTCCCCGGACGTCGCCGATCTCGGGATACTTCTCGGCCAGCGCCTGCAGCCGGGGGAGCACGATCTGCTCGATCTGGACAGCCGCGTCGGCGAGGTTCTGCTCGCGCATCGTCTCGATCGCGCCGAGCGCCGCCGCGCAGGCGACCGGGTTGCCGCCGTAGGTGCCGCCGAGCCCTCCGACGTGAACCGCGTCCATGATCTCGGCGCGTCCGGTCACGCCGGCGAGCGGCAGCCCGCCGGCCATGCCCTTGGCCGTCGTGACGACGTCGGGCACGACGTTCTCGTGCTCACTCGCGAACCAACGGCCGGTACGGCAGAAGCCGGACTGGATCTCGTCGGCGATGTAGACCACGTCGTTGTCACGACACCACTGCGCGAGGGCCGGCAGGAAGCCGGGCGCGGGCACGACGAAACCGCCCTCGCCCTGGATCGGCTCGACCACGACACAGGCGAGGTGGGCCGCGCCGACCTGGCTCTCGAGCACCGAGATGGCCCGCTGGGCGGCCTCCGCACCGGTGATCGGCGCCGGCTCGCGGAAGGGGTAGGACACCGGCGCCCGATAGACCTCGGCGGCGAAGGGCCCGAAGCCCCGCTTGTAGGGGTGGTTCTTCGACGTCATCGCCATCGTCAGGTTGGTCCGCCCGTGGTAGGCGTGCTCGAAGACCCCGACCGCGTCGCGACCGGTGGCCGCGCGGGCGATCTTGACCGCGTTCTCCACCGCCTCGGCGCCGGAGTTGAACAGC
>JALDXR010000245.1:0-5844 GCA_032154865.1 Nocardioidaceae bacterium | reverse complement strand
TCGTCGGGCGGGTCCAGTCGCGTCGCGGGACCGAGATCGATCCGGACCCGCTCGATCGTGCCGGAGAAGGCGTTCCGGATCGGCCGATAGTCGTCGGTGACCGGCGTCCCGCGATCGACGCCGACGTTGAAGGTCTCGTCGAAGCTGAAGTAGTACGCCGTCGTCGCCGGGATCCGACCGGCGCCGTCCCACACACCGTCGACGGCCAGCGCGACCGCGGCCGCGTCACCGGGTGGGCCGCCGGCGTACGCGAAGTCGAGCATCACCTCGTGGCGGCCGGGCCCGATCGGGTTGTCCGCCCGGATCGTCGTGAGAGTCCAGCCGAGCCAGTTGTACGCGTAGCTGAGCTTGCCGCCATGGCAGTAGAGCGACCAGCCGCCGAACCGACCGCCCTGGGCGACCAGGACCCCCTCGGGATCGTCGTCGCCCACCACGATCTCCACCGCGATCGTGTGCGAGCGATTCTTGACGTTGGGCGCGGCATCCTCACTGAGCCGGCCGGTTCGCGGCCCGAAGGTCACCGTCGTCCGGCCGTGCAGGAGGTCCGGCCGGCCGGCGAACTCGGCGTTCTCCCGTTCGGTGACGCGGTCGTCGAGCGGGAAGACGAGGTAGTGCTGGCCCTCGAGGTGAAACAGCTCCTGCAGCTCGCGGAGGCGTTCTGGCATGCGCGACGCGAGATCGTGTGCCTGCGACCAGTCGTGGGTCGTGTCGTAGAGCTCCCACACGTCGCTCTCGAACGGCCGCGGCTCGTCGGTCATCAGCCACGGCACGCCGTGACGGGTGACGGCCGTCCAGCCCTCGTGGTAGATCCCGCGGTTGCCGACCATCTCGAAATACTGCGTACGCCGTCGATCTCGCGCCCGGGCGTCGTCGAAGGAGTAGCGCATCGACAGCCCTTCGATCGGCTGCTGGCGCACGCCGTCGACCGTCTCGGGCTCGGGCAGTCCGGTCGCGTCGAGCAGGGTCGGCAGCACGTCGATGAGGTGATGGAACTGGTGCCGGATCTCGCCGCGGGCGGCGATGCCGGTCGGCCAGTGCACGATGCAGCCGTCCCGGGTGCCGCCGAAGTGCGACGCGACCTGCTTGGTCCACTGGTACGGCGTGTTCATCGCGAGTGCCCAGCCCACCGGATAGATCGGGTACGTCGACGGACCCCCGATCTGCTCCCGTTGCGCGTCCATCGCCTCGACGTCGTCGGCGAACCCGTGACCGACCAGATGCTCGCGGATCGTGCCCTCGACACCGCCCTCGCCGGAGGCGCCGTTGTCGCCGAGCAGATAGAGCACCAGCGTGTCGTCGAGTACGCCGAGGTCGGCGAGGGTGTCGACGATCCGGCCGACCTGTCGATCGGCGTGCTCGGCGAAACCGGCGTACGTCTCCATCAACCGGGCCGCGACGCGGCGGGCGGGTGCGTCCAGGTCGTCCCAGAGCGGGACGCCGTCGGGCCAGGCCGGCAGCTCGGTCGTGGCCGGGACGATGCCGAGCTCCTTCTGGCGAGCCAGGGTCCACTCGCGCTGGGCGTTCCATCCGGCGCCGAAGTAGCCCGCGTACTTCGCGATCCACTCGGGCGCGACATGGAACGGCGCATGGGTGGCGCCGAGCGCCAGGTAGGCGAAGAACGGCCGGTCCGGCGTCGCCGCCCGCTGGGCCTGGATCCAGTCGACGGTCTGATCGACCAGGTCCTCGGTGAGGTGGTAGCCGTCCTCGGGCATCCGGTCCGGCTCGACCGGGGTGGTGTCGGCGTACAGCTGCGGGTACCAGTGGTTCATCTCGGCGCCCATGAAGCCGTAGAACGAGCCGAACCCCTCGCCGGTCGGCCATCGGGTGAAGGGACCCGACGGACTGATCTCGGCCGGTGGCGTCTGGTGCCACTTGCCGAACGCGGCCGTGCTGTAGCCGTTGCCCCCGAGGATCTGCGCGATCGTCGCGGCACTCGCCGGTCGATAGCCGTGGTAGCCGGGCTGCGATGTCGCCATCTCCGACGTCACGCCCATGCCGACGGAGTGGTGGTTGCGCCCGGTCATCAGCGCCTGTCGGCTCGGCGAGCACAGTGCGGTCACGTGGAACCGGCTGTAACGGAGGCCGCCGTTGGCGAGCCGGTCGGCGGTCGGCATCTGACACGGGCCGCCGTACGCGCTGGACGCGCCGAACCCCATGTCGTCGACGAGCACGATCAGTACATGCGGTGCCTCCGGCGGCGGCGTCACCGGTCGGACCGGCAAACCGCGTACGTCGAGGGGCAGGTGTCGACGATCGGAGGGGGCCACGAGCCTGAGTTTGTCAGGGATGACGGCTTCGCCCCAGGCCTCCGCCATCGATCACTCACGCATCATGCGCACCACTGCCGTGATCACGTCGTGGGCGTCGAGACGGCGAAGGCGCTCGACGCGAGACAATCGCGCCGTGGAACTCTCCGAATTCGAAGCCCTGTCGTTCGACTGCTACGGGACCCTGATCGACTGGGAGACCGGCATCGCGACCGTGCTGTCGGCTTGGGCGTCCGACGTAGGGCTGCACACCGACCAGGAGCAGCTGCTCACCACGTACGCGCCCTGCGAGTCACGTGTGCAGCGGGATCGGCCGACCGCGCTGTATCCGGAGGTGTTGGCCGAGGCCTTCCGGGAGACCGGGACCGAGCTCGGCCACGCGGTCGACGATGTCTGGGCCGCGCGGTTCGGTGCTTCGGTTCCGGACTGGCCGGCGTTCCCCGACTCCGCCGAGGCACTGGCCCGGCTGGCCGAGCGCTACAAGCTGATCATCGTGTCCAACGTGGACCGCGCGAGTTTCGCCGGCAGCAACGCGCGATTGGGAGTGGAGTTCGACGCGATCATCACCGCCGAGGACGTCGGCGCGTACAAGCCGAGTCTCAACCACTTCGAGCGACTCGACCAGGTGGTGGCCGAGCTGGGGGTGCCGAGGGAGCGGCTGCTGCATGTCGCGCAGAGCCTGTTCCACGACCACGGTCCGGCCAAGCAGGTGGGCCTTCCGTCGGCCTGGATCAATCGTCGCCAGGCCCGACCCGGCTGGGGCGCGACTCCGCAGCCGGAGGCCGGCTACTCGTACCAGTGGGAGTTCCCCTCGATGGCGGCCTTCACCGACGCTGCTCTCGGCTGAGCGGGGACGGTTTCCCATGACCTCATGGGAAACCATGCGCCGGCTCAGACGCCCTCGCGGAGCCGGAACCGCTGGACCTTGCCGGTGCTCGTACGCGGTAGCGCCTCGATGAACTCGATCCCCCGGGGATATTTGTACGGCGCGATCCGCTGCTTGGCGAACTCCTGCAGCTCCTTGACCAGGGTGTCGTCGCCGACCACTCCCGGGGCCAGCACGACGTACGCCGTGACGAGCTGACCCCGCGCCTCGTCGGGCACGCCCACGACGGCGCACTCGGCGACCGCGTCGTGGGCCAGCAGCACTTCCTCGACCTCGGGGCCGCCGATGTTGTAGCCGGCCGAGATGATCATGTCGTCGCTGCGTGCTTCGTACCAGAAGTAGCCGTCCTCGTCGGTACGGAAGGTGTCGCCCGTGATGTTCCAGCCGTTCTGGACGTACGTCGCCTGTCGCTCGTCGGCGAGGTAGCGGCAGCCGGTCGGGCCCTGGACCGCCAGTCGACCGGGCTCGCCGACCGGCAGCTCGCCACCGGTGTCGTCGACGACGATCGCCTGGTAGCCGGGGATGGGCCGTCCGGTGGATCCGGGCCGGATGTCGTCGTCGGCCGCCGAGATGAAGATGTGCAGCATCTCGGTCGAGCCGATGCCATCGATGATCCGTACTCCGGTCGTGTCGTGGAACGCCTGCCAGGTCGCCGCCGGCAGATGCTCGCCGGCCGAGACGCATCGGCGCAACGACTCGAGTCGCTCGGGGCGGCCGGCGAGAAGCATCGCGCGGTAGGCCGTCGGGGCGGTGAAGCAGATCGTCACGTCATGGGCCGCGATGTGGTCGGTGAGCTCGTCGGCGGTCGCCTTCTCGATGAGCAGCGTCGAGGCGCCGGCATGCAGTGGGAACACGACGAGCCCGCCGAGTCCGAAGGTGAACGCCATCGGCGGAGTGCCGGTAAAGACGTCGTCGGGAGTCGGCCGCAGGACGTGCCGAGAGAACGTGTCGGCGTTGGCGAGTACGTCGCGGTGGAAGTGCATGGTGGCCTTCGGGCGCCCGGTCGTACCCGAGGTGAAGGCGAGCAGCGCCACGTCATCAGCCGATGTTGCGACAGAGTCGAAGCTGCCGTCGTAGGCCGCCGCCCGGCGGGTCAGGTCGTCGTCGCGGGCGCCGCCGTACGTCACGATCGGGGCACCGCCGAGGTCGGCAGCTCGCAGGTCGTCGGCGAATCGGTCGTCGCACAGCGCCAGGTCGATCCGGGCGATCTCGTGCACGGTGCTGAGCTCGCCGGGGCGCAGCAGCGGCATGGTCGTGACGACGACCGCCCCGGCCTTGAGGACGCCGAACCAGCACGCGACGAGCCAGGGGTTGTTGGGTCCGCGCAGCAGCACCCGGTTGCCCGGGACGATGCCGAGCTCGTCGACGAGGACGCGGGCGACCTGGTGGGACGTCGCGAGCAGCTCGCCGTAGGTCCAGGACTCGCCGCCGGGCGACAGCAGGCACGGTCGGTCGGCGCCGTGCCGTTCGATGACGTCGTCGAGCAGCGCGACCGCGCAGTTGAGCCGATCGGGGTAGTGGAGCTCGGGGAGGTCGAAGCGAAACTCCGGCCAGGTGTCGACCGGCGGCAGGTTGTCGCGGCAGAACGTGTCGACGTGCGCCGACGGCATGAGTGTCATGGTCCCCTCCCTCGTGGCGCCTGGCCTTGTGGGCGGCGGCGCGTGCGTCGGCTGCACATGGATCGGCAGTTTCAGCCTGTCTCGTAGTATTCCCCCTTCGTGACGACAGTCAACAGGCCGCGATACCGTGCCGGTGCTATGACCGAACGGGATCGACGGATCTTGCGGGATTCGGGTAGCTCTGACTACCGAAATCCCTCGAGATCCGTGCAGCCGCGGGCGCTGATCGTCACGATCTACGGGCTCTATGCCCGGGAGCGTGGTGGCTGGCTCGGCGTGTCGAGCCTGATCCGATTGCTTGCCGAGCTCGGCGTCGACGAGCCGGCGGTGCGATCGTCGATCTCGCGCCTGAAGCGGCGGGGGCTGCTCGGCGCCGAGCGAGTCGACGGGGTCGCCGGGTACGGCCTGACCCCCATGTCGCGCGACATCCTCGACGAGGGCGACCGGCGCATCTTCGACCGGGCCCGGGCCCGCCTCGAGGACGGTTGGCTGGTCGCCGTGTTCAGCGTGCCCGAATCCCACCGGCAGCGACGGCATGCCTTGCGGTCCCGGTTGACCTGGCTGGGTTTCGGTGCCGTCGCGGCCGGCGTGTGGATCGCCCCGGCCCATCTCGATGCTGAGACGCGTGACGTGCTGGAGCGGGACGGCTTGGCCCCGTACGTCAGCCTCTTTCGAGCCGATTACCTCGCCTTTGGCGACGTACGCGAGCGGGTACGCCAGTGGTGGGACCTCGACGAGTTGCAGGCGATGTACGACGACTTCCTCGCCGAGTACGGTCCGCTGCTCGCCGCGTGGCGTCGGAGGCGGGGGGTGGATGACGCGGCGGCGTTCGGCGACTGGGTGCGGGCCCTGACGGCGTGGCGGCGGCTGCCGTACCTCGACCCGGGGCTCCCGGCGCAGTTGCTTCCGCGCGACTGGCATGGCATCCGGGCGGCGACCCTGCTCGATGCACTGCGCGAGCGCCTTGCCGAGCCGGCCGAACGCCACGCGCGCACCGCCCTCTGACGCCGGCGGGGTCAGTCGAGGACGGCGACGCCTTGGAGCTCGACAAGGGCTGTGTCGTCCCAGAGCC
>JALDXR010000244.1:0-5848 GCA_032154865.1 Nocardioidaceae bacterium | reverse complement strand
CGGCCAGCCCGACCACCACGCAGAATCGGTCTGTCGGAATGTCATCGTCGCAGGTCACGGGTTGGGTGCGTCGCGGCGGCGGTGACGTGACCGTCCGGATTGGTGGAGACACGGGGTCAAGTGTGTCCTCAAACCTCTCTTGGCCTTGGTTCAGCGCGGTACCGGTGCGCGCTGGTCGACCTCGGCGTCCTGGTCGGTCACCCACGCCTCGGTGACCTCGGCCACGTACAGCCGCAGCCGGGATTCGCCGGTGACGTGTGGGCGTGTGAACTGGCCGATCCCCTCGGCGAGGGAACGGCGGTTGACGAATCGGAGCCCGTCGTTCACGTGCTCATCGGCGCACTGTCGTGCCTGCGCGGCTGCGTAGAACGCCGTTCCTGTGTAGGGCGCGACCGTGCTGTCGAAGACAGTGAGAGCGATCTCGGGCCGCTGCTCGATCAGCACGGAGTGTCTGGAACCCGGCCAGGAGAGCCAGTAGATGCGGTCAAGGCCATCGGCCGCGAACCACACCGGGGTGGCCCACGGACGCCCGGTGGTGTCGGCGGTGGCCAGAACCACGTAGGAGGTGGTCTCGAGGATGCTGCGGGCGTGAGCGTTGTTGTCGGTCATGTTGGTTTGTCGGTCATGTTGGTCCCTTCCGCTTGGGCGATCGACTTGAGGTTCCGAGTCACCGTCGGGGTCGGTTGACCGTCCGACCCAAGCCTGTTCACAGTCGGTGTAGCGATCCGCGGGCGTGAGGCCGGCATGTCGTACGACGATCTGGGAGTCCAGGTGGTCGGGCTGGACGAGCGCGCTGACATCACGCACTCCTCGTTGAAGGAGACGCACGCCATGCGTCATGGCGTGCGCCTCCTTCTCGGTCAGCCCCGGAGCCTGTGGGCGAGGGCCGGGATCATCACCGTGGCGGCGACGAGGTGGAGCAGGATCAGCGCCGCGACAGTGGCCGAATCGGCCCCCGAGAGGAACGGCGGTACCAGCGAGAACGCCGTGAGCGTGACTGTCACCCGCACGAAGGCCGTCGCCGGTCGGGCGCTCCAGCGCCGGAGGGTCACGGCGATGACGACACCCACGGCCGAGAAGATCCCGGTCATCACGGCGGACCCGGAGGCGGGTATTGCCTCGCCGCCCGGCAGCTCGAAGTCCACCCCGACGGCCTCGGCCAGGGCGGCGGTGGCGGCGACCGCAGCCATCGCCACGAGCGTCGCGACCACGCCGGTGACCACGACGCTCCGGAGTCGGGGTGGGCGGCTGCTGACGCCCGGTGTCGTCACGGTCGTTCGGTTCTTCAGATCCGACATGTCTCTCCTCGATTCGTTCCATGTGTGCTGCTCGGGCGTGCTGTCGACTGGTCTCGTTCTAGTGCCGATATCGGTGACTGCGGAACTGATTCAAACTATGTTGAATCCATGACGGTGGAGTCGGCGGTCACGTTCACCTTCGGGCGGGACGACCTGCTGCGGACCAGGTTCGCGATCTCCCCCTTGACCGAGCTCGTTGCCGCGACCTACGTGGTGCGTCTGCCGCACCTCTTCCCCGAACACCGGCCCTGGGTCCGCGACGTCGCTCCCCGGGCGGCCGGGCTGGACCTCGACCTGCTGTTCGCGGTCAACCCGCTGGGCCGCACCGTGTGGCCGAACTTCCAGGCTCCGCCACCGCTGCGCCCCCACCCGGACGTCGAGCACGAGCTCGACCGCGTGGCCCGCACCGACCCCGCGGTGGTTCGAGCCGACGTGCGCCGGGCCTTCCCCGAGGGCGTCCCAGTTGATGCCCACCCGTTCCTCGACACGACGGAGTCCGCCGTCGCGAGCCTGGTGAACCAGATGCGATCCTTCTGGCGCGCGACGCTCGAGCCCTGGTGGGGACGGATCAGCGACTTCCTGGAGGGCGAGATCGGGGCCCGAGCCCGGCGGTTGGTGGCCGGTGGCGGGCACACGGCCTTCCTGGGCCTCGACCCGGTGGTGACCTGGGACGGCCGCACTCTGCGCGTCTCGCCAGTGCGACTGCGCCCCCGCGACGTCGACCTGGGGGGACGCGGCCTGCTGCTCCTCCCGTCCGTCCTGGCCTTCGGCGTCTGGCCGCGGGTGGACGCCCCGTGGGACCCGGCACTCACCTACCAGCCGCCCGGCACCGGCGACCTCTGGCTCGCCGACCCGGCCGCACCGGGGGCGCTGGCGAAGCTGGTCGGGCGCCGTCGCGCCGCGCTGCTCCGAGCACTGGACCGGCCGACGTCCACCACCACGCTGGCCCAGACCACCGGCTGGAGCGCTGGCGGCGTGAGCAGCCACCTCGCGGTACTTCGGCGTGCTGGTCTCGTCGTCCGGCGCCGCAACGGGCGCCAGGTGGTCTACTCCCGGACCGCCACCGGCGACGCACTGACCCGCTGAGCCGTATCGTTCCGCTCCAATGGCTCCAGCAATTCAGCGCCGACGAGCACTCGACTCCTGCTCAGCTCGACAACCAGGAGCTCGACATGAAAGCGACGTTCGTTGGCCAGCCCGACCACGCTGACCAGCGGAAACGTCACGGCTGCTTGATGGGTCTGCCACCGAGGTCCTGACGCTTGAAGGAGACCGGTGGCTATGGCGAGCGACTCACTCGTAATGCTTCGCCCGCCAGCTCGATCACGGTCAGCTTGGAAAGTGGGCCGGGCTTGGAGCCGTCTGCCCTTATGTGGAGGGCGAGTCAGACGTCGTTGAAGTCCAGCCGAATGCTGGCCGAGAGGTCTTCCGTGACCCGGGCTCCCGCATACGAGAGCAGTGCCAACTACACGTGGTGCATCTACGACGCGTAGTGCGCGCTCATCCGTGCCCGGCGCGCTAGCGACTAATCGTCGCCTCGATGTGGATCCGGCCGAGCTTGGCGGGGTTGCGGACGGCGTAGATCCGGCTAATCCGGCCCTCTTCGACGACGAAGCTGATTGCGGTGTCGTAGCCGTCGTCGGTGCCCACGATCCTGGCGCCGACCGCGCCGTTGAGCAGCACCGGCAGGATCTCGGCCTCCGGGGCGAACCGGCTGAACGGTCGCAGCAGGTTGGCCACCTTCTTCGCGCCGACCACGGGGTTGACGACAGCTTGGACGACTCCGCCTCCGTCGGCCACGAGCACGACGTCGGGCGCCAGGACATCCAGCAGCCCCTGCAGATCGCCCTGGGACACTGCCGTCAGGAACCGCGCGACGACCTCCTGCTGCTCGCCACGACTGACCTCCATCCGGGGTCGCCGCGCCGCGACGTGCTCCCGCGCGCGGTGCCCGATCTGCCGGACGGTGGCCGCGGACTTGCCGACTGCCTCCGCGATCTCGCCGTACGGCGTGTCGAACACCTCGCGCAGCACGAACACCGCGCGCTCAGTGGGCGTCAGCGTCTCGAGCACAGTGAGCATCGCGATCGACACGCTCTCTGCCAGCGCGACGTCGTCGGCCACGTCCGGGGCGGTGAGCAGCGGCTCGGGCAACCACTCACCGACGTACTCCTCACGCCGCCGGGCGTTCGAGCGCAGCCGATCGAGTGCCTTGCGGGTCGCCATCCGCACCAGGAACGCGCGCGGGTCACGTACTGCGGCGCGCGCGTCGTCACCGATCGCGTCCCACCGCAGCCAGGTCTCCTGCACGGTGTCCTCGGCGTCGGCTGCCGAGCCGAGCATCTCGTAGGAGACGGTGAAGAGCAGCCCGCGGTGGGCCACGAACGGGTCCTCGGTCACGTTCACGACCCTACGGCGCTGGGTTGCGCGAGCGGTTTGAGGCCGCACGCCGCAGCGAAGCCGTCCGACTCGATACCGAGCGCGACGTTCGGGCGCGCCGAGAAGTTGGCGAACGCGATGAGCGCGGTGAGCTCGACCAGGGCAGCGTCGCCCAGTTGAGCGCGCAGCGACGCCACCATCTCGTCGGTCACCGTGGGTTCGGTCACGGTCATCGCCTCGGCGTACGCCAGCACCTCGCGCTCGAGCGGCGAGAACGCCCCCGATTGGCGCCACCGTGGGATTTCGCGGGCCTTGTCCATGTCGAGGTTCTTGTTGTGGGCCTCGAAGTAGTTGAAGTCCAGGCACCAGGTGCAGCCGACCTGAGCGGCAACCGCGATGTGTGCGAACGACTTGAGCTGCTCGTCGCATGCGTCCCACTTCTGGACCTTGCCACCGACTCGGGCAATGCCCATCAGCACCTTCTGGTTGTGCCAGTAGACACCGAGCGAGCTCGGCACCCGGCCGAGGGTCTTCTTCGCGAACCGCTTGATCAGCGCGCCCTTGAAACCGGTGATCTCGGCAGCGGGGATGCGGGTCGTTCCGGTCATGTCGTCCTCCTGTATGTGAGTCGGTACGACATTCAGACGACGACCGGCCGCGAGATGTGACATCCGACCGCCGACATCCTTGCCAGCGTTGAAGGCTGCGCCCGACCCGCCCGCTCATCGGTTCGACTCCCGGGCAACTGCGGGAGTCACGCCCCATCGCACGCCAACTCCACCGTGCGCGGTCGGCGGCATGAGCGGATGCGTCGCCGTGCACGGAATGAACCCGTCTCGACTGGAAATCAGATCGCGATCGAAGACCTTCCTGGTCAGAATGAGCTGCTACGCGCGTCTGGAGGGAGGCATGTGGAGTACATGGAGGAAGGCGGCGGTAGGCACTTCCACATTCCGCTGAGCGAGCACGACGACACACCACAGGCGTTCCTTGAGCCTTCGGAGATCATTGCTCGGCGCGATGTCTCCGAGGCCTGCGTCATCACGTTCTTCGGGGATGTCGTTGATCGACTCGTCGAACGTAGGGGTGCGCGGGTTCTTGTCGAGAACCGGTGGGAAGACGGGCCTCATCCTCTCCTCGAGGTTGAGCACGACGGTCAACGGCTGGCGGTTCTCCGGTCAGGGGTCGGCGCACCCTTGGCTGGGGCGCTCCTCGAAGAGGTGATCGCCATGGGGTGCCGCTACTTCATCGTCTGTGGGGGCGCAGGCAGTCTCCACAAGGACTTGACCCTTGGACACTTCGTGGTGGTGTCCTCAGCGCTTCGTGACGAAGGAACGTCCTTTCACTACCTGCCCCCCGGACGCCTGATCGAAGCGCACGCCGAAGCCCGCCGTAAGCTCGAAGCAGTCCTCGCGAGCCGGGACGCGCCCTACGTCGCGGGCCTGACCTGGACCACGGACGCGCCCTACCGCGAAACCCCCAACAAAATCGCCGCTAGAAGAGACGAGGGATGCCTCACGGTGGAAATGGAGGCTGCGACGCTTGCGGCAATCGCGAGATTTAGGGGCGTTCCGCTCGCCCAGGTCGTCTACTGCGGAGACGACCTCTCCGGCTCCTCGTGGGATCACCGCTCCTGGCAGAGCCTCGCAGACGTTCGAGAAGATCTCTTCGACATCACCGCGACCGCCGCGCTGGCTCTCGCGCACTCGAACCGCTGAAATGGCAAGCGCCGACTCCCGTTCGCTCATCGGCAGGATCGCGCGATCAGCGGCACGAGTGGACACGGCCTGGTCCACCTTCGGCCAAGGTCACACGCAGATGGGGCGTGCCCGCCGCGCTCGCACCCACGGGCATGAGCGTGTCCTACCCGAAGGCAAGACTCGACGAGCACGCCTTTGAACCTGTACCCCATCGGCGCCGGAAGACGCACTTGATCGCGGCTACTTTCGGATGGCCGCTTGGCACGCTATCTGCGGCTGCTTGTCGGGCGGGTGTACCCGCCCTCAATGCGGCAGATGAGTGCTTTCGATACCGAACTCCGGCACGTGGGAGAACACGGAGCTGTCTGACTACCTGTAGGTGCTCTGCGCGCTGCTCACCTCCATCGAGCACTCCGACGCGAACACCGGTCGTCCGGTTCCTGAGGACCCATGGGTTGTCGTCGCGGACGC
>JALDXR010000243.1:0-5852 GCA_032154865.1 Nocardioidaceae bacterium | reverse complement strand
GCCCTGGCCAGGTTGCTCTCGCTCGTGGAGCGCGGCGGCGACGAGGCGCGGGCGATCGGGCGCATCGCTGCCGAGCGCGGCGGCGACGCCTACACGGTCGGGATCACCGGTGCGCCAGGCGCAGGGGGGCCGCGGTGTCCGCGGCCGTGGGTCGCCGGCCGGCCGAGTGGAGTGTGTACGCGCCGCGCTTCTCGAGCCGGACGCCGAGCCGCAGCGCCAGGCCGGCCATCGGCCAGCCCGCGTTCGGCGATGGAGTACGCCGGGCCTCGCGACGTAGCCGCCGTGACGAACCCGGTCCGGCCAGGGCGACGCCGGTGAGCCGGGCTGGGACCAGGTTGAGCAGATCGTCGGCGCGAGCCGCGACCGTGCCGGCGTGTCGCCAACGCGGCGTGCGATAGCCCCACGTCGCGTCCGCGGTGTTGGCGAAGCGGTAGAGCGCTGCCGCCGGCAGACCGCCGCAGGCGTACCAGAACAGCGGCGCCACGACGGAATCGGAGAGGTTCTCGGCCAGCGACTCCAGCGCCGCCTGGCGTACCTCCGACTCCGACAGGCCGTCGACGTCGCGGCTCACGATCCTCGCGACGGCGGTCCGCCCGGCGTCCAGGTCTACGGCCAGCGCGTGGTCGACGGCGCGTACCTCGTCCAGAAGCATCCGCCCGCTCAGCAGCGGCCATAGCGCCACGCCGAGGACCAGGGCGCGACGGCCGGGTGGGGCGTCGCGGACGACCCGCTCCACGGCGGCCGCGGCGAGCAGCGAGACAGCGGCGCCGGTCCCCCAGGCCAGGCCGCCGGCCAGCACCGCACGTCCCGGCGGCTGCGAGGGCACGACAGCCGACGCCCGGTCCAGAAAACGCCCGATCGCCCGGACCGGATGCAGCCGCAGCGGTGGCTCCTGGACGGTGGCGTCGAGGACTCCGGCCACCAACACGGCACCGGCACTCACGGCGGATCCTCCCGTACGCGCTCCCGCATCGGGATGACCACCAGACCCTCGTCGGGGTCGTCCAGGACGCGAACTCGAGCACCGTAGTGCGCGGCGATCAGCTCCTCGGTGAGAACCTCCTTCGCCACGCCCTCCGCGACGATTGCACCGGCCACCAGCAAGACCAGCGAGTCCGCGTACTGGCCGGCAGTGGTGAGATCGTGAAGCGCACTGATCACGGTCAGGCCGCGCTTCGACCGCATCTCGTCGACCAGCTCGAGCACCTGCTGCGCATGGCCGAGGTCGAGGGCGCTGGTCGGCTCGTCAAGGAGCAGCAGCGGCGCCTCCTGCGCCAGCGCCCGCGCCAGCACGGTCCGCTGAAACTCGCCGCTCGACAGCGACGTCACCGGCCGTTCGGCGAACTCACGAAGCTCCAGTGTGTCGAGCAGATCGCCGACGACGGCGAGGTCGGTGGCGGACTCGATCCCGAGGTACGGCACGTAGGGCGTGCGGCCCAGCAGCACGTAGTCCACGACCGCCATGCCCTCGGGCCGGGTCGGCTCCTGCGGGACGACGGCGACGGTGCGGGCCCGCTGCCGCGAGCGGAGGTCGGCGAGCGGCACATCGTCGTGCGCGATCCGGCCGTCATGCGGAACCGCCCCGGCGACGGCACGCAGCAGCGTCGACTTGCCGGCGCCGTTGGGACCCACGACAGTCAGCCACCGTCCGGCCGGCACCGTCAGAGTGACGTCGTCGACCACCCGGCGGCCGAGCAGCGAGACGCCGACCTCGGTAAGCGTCAGGCCGCTCACATCCGGCTCCGGGAGGTCCGCAGCACCAGGGTGAAGAACGGGGCGCCGATGAAGGCGGTGACGACGCCGACCGGCAGCTCACCCGGCGCCACGATGGTCCGGGCGACCAGATCCGCGCTCACGAGGAACGCGGCGCCGACGACCGCCGACAGGGGTAGCACGATCCGGTAGGACGCGCCGGCCAGCATTCGCACGATGTGCGGCACAACGATGCCGACGAATCCGATCAGGCCGCTCACAGCGACCGCGGCCGCTGTGCCGAGGGTGGCGGCCAGCACGACGACGAGCCGCACCCGGGCCGCGGGCACGCCAAGACTGCCGGCCTCGTACTGACCGACACTCAGGACGTCGAGGAGCCGTCGATGCGCCATGACGATCACGATGGCCACGACGATGTAGGGAAGGACGATCAGCACGTCGCGCCAGCCGGCGGTGAGGAACCGACCCAGGATCCAGCCGTACACCTCGCGCAGGGAGTCGGTGTTGCTCTGGTTGACGTAGGTCTGGACGGCCGTGAGGAAGGCCGAGACCGCCACCCCGGCCAGGATCAAGGTCGTCGTGCTTCGGCCGCCTGCGCCGCGGCCGAGGGCGTACGTCGCCGCGACCCCGACCACTCCCCCGACAAAGGCGGCCAGCGGCAGGAGAGTCCGGTCGGTACCGCTGACGATCGCCAGCGTGGCTCCGAGGCCGGCTCCGGCGGCGACGCCGAGGAGGTACGGATCGGCGAGCGGATTGCGGAAGACACCCTGGTAACCGGCACCGGCGACGGCCAGCATCGCGCCGACCAGCATCGCGAGCACGATGCGCGGCGCGCGAAGCTCCCATAGGACCGCCGACTCGAGGTCGTTGAGCCCGCCGTCGAGATGGACACCCGGGACGTAGTTGACGATCTCGATCGCGATGGCCGACGGCGGCAGGCCCGCCGGACCGACGGACATCGCGATCAAGAGCACCGCCATCAGCACGCCGACAGTGCCGACCAACCACCGCCACGGCAGCCGCACGGGCCGCAGTGGGGTCGCGTCGTCGGTCTTCGGCGGTGCCGGTGACGGTGCCGTCATCTCAGCCGGCCGGCTGGAGCTCGGACCGCGCGTCGACAAGGTCCTGGATGTAGTCGACCACGCGCGGACCCCAGCGGCTCGCGACGTCGGGGTCGACCTCGACGACCTGATCGTTCTGGACCGCGCTCAGCTGGTCCCAACCCGGACGGTCCGCGATGGCGTCAGCCGTAACGCCACCGGGACCGCCGTCGGCGAAGAAGATCAGGTCGGGATCGGCGGTGAGGACGTACTCCGGAGACAGCTGCGGGTAGTCGCCCGCGGCATTCGGAGCGTCGTCCGCGATGTTCGTCATCCCGGCCATCTCGTACAGCTCACCGATGAACGTCGAGCCGGTCACCGTGTAGAGGTTCGGGTCGAGTTCGTGGAAGTAGGTGACCGGCTCGCCGTCCGGCACCTCCGCGACGATCGACTCGATATCCGACTGCATCCGGCTGGTCACCTCGGCGGCGTCGCCGACGTGCCCGGTGGCGGCGCCGAGTTGCTCGATCTGGGTGTACGTGTCGTCGAGGGTGGTGGCCGACGGCAGCAACAACGTCGGGACGTCGACCCGGTCGAGGCTCGACACCAGGTCACCCGGATCGGAGGCGGCGACCACGAGGTCCGGCTCGTATCCGAGGATGGCCTCCACGTTGGGCTCGAAGCCGTCCAGGTCCGTGGTCGGTGCCGCCGCCGGATAGTTGGAGTACGAGTCGGCAGCCACGACCTGATCGCCGGCGCCGATCGCGAACAGCATCTCGGTCGCCGTCGGCGACAGCGAGACGATCTGCTCGGGCTGCGCCTCGATCTCCACGGCGGTCTTGCCGCGGCTGACCGTGACCGGGAAGGTCGACGAGCTGGACTGTGGCTCGGCGGTCAACGACGACTCGGGATCCTCGTCGCCGCAGGCGAACAGGAGTAGGGGAGCCAGGACCAGCCCGGCCAAGGTCAGGGAACGTTTCATCCAGCGCCTCCTTCTCGTCGGTGGAAGGGGCGCGGGGACTTGCCGCCTCGCGATCCGCCCTTCGACCGAGGACGTTCTCGGGCTGCGAGACTGGCGACCTGGCTCATCCCACCGCGGACGCGGCGGGCTTCACAGTTGCGGGACAGCGCCGGATTCACACCGGACTTCGCAGAACTCGCAGCACCCGGGCCGAAGCCCGAGCACACGCGATGCTACCGCGCTGCCTCAGGCGTTGGGACACCACGTTCTCGTGGTACGTACTCACTCCGCATGGGGTGCAGGCCGTGCAAAGTGCAGTCGTGCCATGAGAACGTGGTAATCGTGTGGCGGATGTCGCTGCGCGAGTACCCCGCTTCAGGCGCCGAACGCGGCCTTGTCGGCCTCGTCGGCCTCGACGGCCCGATTCCACTCGGCCTTCTCGGCCCGCCAGCCCTCGTCCGGGGCGCCGCGCCGCCAGTATCCGGAGACCGACATCAGATCCCGATCGACGCCGCGCTCGACACGCAGATGGTGCCGCAGGGTCCGCACCATGCCCGCCTCGCCGTGCAGGAACGCCTGTGCGGTCCCCTCAGGTAGCCAGGCGGCGCGGACGGCGGCGACCAGAGCCTCACCGGCCGGTGCCGGCGCCTCGTCGCGATGCACCCAGACCACCGAAAGGTCGGCGGGCGTCGGCAACGGCTGCTCCTCGTTCTTGTCGGCGACCTCGATGAACGCGTACGCCGGGATTCGCGATGGCATCCGCTCCAGGCCGGTGGCGATCGCCGGCAGGGCGCACTCGTCGCCGATCAGCAACTGCCAGTCGACATCGGGGCGCGGCCGGTACGCCCCGCCAGGTCCGCGAACGAGGACCTCGTCACCCGGCTCGGCCGCACCCGCCCACGGACTCGCCAATCCGTCCGGCCCGTGGTCCACCACGTCGATCGTGAGCTCGGTGGTGCCCGGGTCCCAGCCCCGAACTGTCAAGGCCCGCATCGGCGGTCGTTCCTCGGATCCGGCGCGAGGAAAGAGCACCTTGACGTACTCGTCGGCGAACTCGCCGGCCGGCAGGTCGGCCAGGCCGTCGCCACCCAGGACGACGCGGATCATCCGCGGGGTCACGCGGGAGGTCCGCAGCACCCGTGCGGTACGGACTTTGCGGTCCTTGGCCCGCGCTCGATCGCGCGACTCAGTCATGTCACCGAGACTAGGGCGTGTTGGCAAGCCCCCGGCCGTCGCGAGCGGTTCCTGGCGGGATGGCTCGCAAGGCGGAGGAGCGAAGGCGCACTGGATAGTGCGTCGAGCGACGACAACGCCGCGAGCCGCCCGCCAGGGATCGCGCAGCAGGCCAGCGGGGTTTACCAACACGTCCTAGGCTTCACCGCAAGAGCGGCGACGAGGAGGGCGCATGAGTCGCAACGATCCGACGCAGTTCATCTTCCCGTTCTCGGCCGGCAACAAGGACCAAAAGGACTTACTCGGCGGCAAGGGGGCCAATCTCGCCGAGATGACCAACCTCGGACTGCCGGTGCCGCCGGGGTTCACCATCACCACCGAGGCCTGCCGCTTCTATCTCCGCGACGGCAAGGAGCCGCCGCGCCTCGCGGTCCAGCTCACCAAGGCGGTGCGGCAGCTCGAGGACGAGGCCGGCCGCGATCTCGGCGATGCCAGCGACCCGCTCCTGGTCAGCGTCCGGTCCGGCGCCAAGTTCTCGATGCCCGGGATGATGGACACCGTCCTCAACATCGGGCTCAACGACGAGTCGGTGCAGGGGCTCGCCGAGATCGCCGGTGACCCTCGGTTCGCGTGGGACTCCTACCGCCGGCTGATCCAGATGTTCGGCGACACCGTGCTCGGCATCGACGGCCGGATCTTCTCCGAGGCCTTCGACGCCGCGAAGCAGTCCAAGGGCGCCAAGTCGGATCTCGACCTCGATGCGTCCGACCTCGAGCGGCTCGTCGAGACCTACAAGGACATCGTCAAGGAGCACGCCGACCGCGAGTTCCCGCAGCACCCGCGTACTCAGCTCGACCTCGCCATCCGCGCCGTCTTCGAGTCGTGGAACACCGAACGCGCCATGCTCTATCGGCGGCGCGAGCGCATCCCGCACGACCTCGGCACGGCGGTCAACATCTGCACGA
>JALDXR010000242.1:0-5883 GCA_032154865.1 Nocardioidaceae bacterium | reverse complement strand
GTGGAGGTCGGCGTACCGCTTCACGAAACGCGGCGTCCGTCCCGTGCGCAGCCCCGCCATGTCCTGCCACACGAGCACCTGCGCGTCGCAGTCGCGCCCGGCGCCGATGCCGATGGTCGGGATCGTGAGCCGCTTGGTGATCTCGGCAGCGACCTCACCGGGCACCATCTCCATCACGAGCGCGAACGCACCCGCCGCCTCGAGTGCCTGCGCGGACTCGATCAGGGTGTCGCCGGTGTTGCCGCGGCCCTGCACCCGGTAGCCGCCGAGATTGTGCTCCGACTGCGGGGTGAACCCGATGTGCGCCATCACCGGGATGCCGCCGTCGGTCAGCAGCTGCACCTGCGGCACCATCGGCAGGCCGCCTTCGAGCTTGACCGCGTGCGCGTTGGCTTCCTTCATGAACCGGACCGAGGTGTGGTACGCCTGCTCCGGACTGGCCTGGTAGGACCCGAACGGCAGATCGGCGACCACCAGGGCCCGTTGCACCGACCGGGTCACGGCTCGTACGAGGGGGATCAGCTCGTCGACCGTGACCGGCAGCGACGTCTCGTTCCCGTACACGTTGTTCGATGCGGAGTCACCGACGAGGAGTACGGGGATGCCGGCCTCGTCGAAGGTCGCCGCGGCGTACTGCTCGTAGGCCGTCAGCATCGCCCACTTCTCGCCGCGTTCCTTCAGCTGCCGCAGGTGATGGGTCCGGATGCGCTTGATCGATGCCGATTCGGAGGATGAGGTCGAGGTCCCGGAGCCGTACGGTGCCTGTTCTTCAGTCATGGAAGACGTCCTTGTCGCTCTCGAGGCTCCCTGATGGAGTCCCCGGATGTCCTCAGATTCCCACGCCCGCTTCGCGTTCGGCAGCCCTCGACGGTGTCTCGTCCGTCACGCCGGCCAGTCGCTCATCCGCCCGATCTGGCGACGCCGCGGGCCATCTGGGGCGGATCGTCCGGCCAGATGGGGCGGATCGCCGGTCCGTCACGCCGGCACTCGTTAGAGGTGCTCGCGCCAGGCGTTCGTGATCGGGACGCGGCGGTCGCGGCCGAAGTTGCGGACCGAGATCTTCGGCCCGGGCGGGTACTGGCGCCGTTTGTACTCGGCATGGTCCACCAGCCCGACCACCCGCTCGACCAGCTCCGGGTCGAACCCGTGCTTGACCAGCTCCTTCGACCCGTGATCCTCCTCGACGTAGTCGTTGAGCACGTCGTCGAGCAGTGCGTACGGCGGGAGCGAGTCGGTGTCGACCTGGCCCGGAGCGAGCTCCGCGGACGGCGGCTTCGCGATCGCGTGTTCGGGGATCGGCGGCGGCTCGCCTCGGCGCTTCGCCTCGGCGTTGCGCCACTTCGCGAGCTCCCACACCATCGTCTTCGGCACGTCCTTGATCGGCGCGAAGCCACCGACCGAGTCGCCGTAGATCGTCGTGTAACCGGTCGCGAGCTCGGACTTGTTGCCGCAGGCGAGGACGAGGTGGTCGTGCTGGTTGGACAGCGCCATCCAGATCACCGCGCGGATCCGGGCCTGGAGGTTCTCGGCCGCGAGACCGTCGACCTCGACCGCCGCGTTGAAGGCGTCGACCAGCGGCGCGATCGGCACGGTCTGGAAGTTGAGCCCGGTACGGCGGGCGAGCTCGGCCGCGTCGTCCTTCGAGTGCTGGGTGGAGTAGACCGACGGATTCGAGACGCCGTAGACGTTCTCGGGTCCGAGCGCGTCGCAGGCGATCGCGCCGACCAGGGTCGAGTCGATGCCGCCGGACAGGCCGAGCAGCACCGAGCCGAAACCGTTCTTGCGTACGTAGTCGCGTAGTCCGAGGCCGATCGCTTCGTAGATCTCGGCCAGGTCGTCGAGCCGCTCGACCACTGTCGCCGGGCGAGGCTCGTACGCCGGCACGGGGTCCGTCGTGATCACCGTGCGGCGCACTCGCAGGCCGCCGAACCTGGTGTCCGCGTCCGGCATCGGCGCGGTCGCCGCGGGCAGGTCGAGGTCGACGATGAGCAGCTCCTCCTCGAACTGAGCCGCCCGCGCGACCAGGTCGCCGGCGGAGTCGACCACGAGGGAGTCGCCGTCGAAGACCAGCTCGTCCTGGCCGCCGACGAGATTGACGTACGCCAGGGCCGCCTCGGCCTCGTGGGCCCGTCGTACGCATAGCTCGAGCCGCGCGTCGTCCTTCGCCCGCTCGTAGGGCGATCCGTTGGGGACCACGACAAGGGCGGCCTGGGCTGCCTTGGCGGCGGCGGTCGGCCCATCGCGCCACAGGTCCTCGCAGATCGCGATCGCGACGTCGACGCCGTGCACTTGGATGACGTTGATCGTGTCACCGGGGACGAAATTGCGGATCTCGTCGCCGACGCCGTAGTTCCAGAGGTGGATCTTGGCCTGCCGTGCCACGATCCGGCCGCCGTGCATGACGGCGACGGTGTTCTGCGGTGCGTTCTTGGGTATGCCAAAGCCCGTCGGCAGGCCGGGCGCCTGGTCGAGGAACCCGACGATCGCGACCAGGTCACCGAGGCCCTCGGACTCGAGCCTGGCGGCGAGCTCCTTGGCGCGGGCCTGGGAAGCAGCGATGATCGACGCCCGGAAGGCCAGGTCCTCGATCGGGTAGCCGGTGAGGCACATCTCCGGGAACAAGATCAGATGGGCGCCCTCGGAGGCCGCCGCCCGGCACTGGGCGACGATCTGATCGGCATTGCCGTCGATGTCGCCCACGCAGGGGTTGACCTGCGCCAACGCGACGCGAAGCTGGGGCACGTCTCGAGCCTATCCGGCCACCTCGATCCGTCACTGCAACCGTCACGATCCGCCACTGCGACAGCAACCATCCGCCACTCGGACAGTCACCATCCGCCACTCAGGTCACGGATGGTCGCTGTCTGAGTGGCGGATGGTGACAGTCCGAGTGACGGATCGTCGAAGGATGCGGCGTTAATCCGCGTGTAACACGGCGCCTGCGAGACTGGCCCCGTGGGTAAGCAGGAAGACTTCGTGCTGCGGGCGCTCGAGGAGCGCGACGTCCGTTTCGTCCGCCTGTGGTTCACCGACGTGCTCGGCTTCCTCAAGTCGGTCGCGGTCGCGCCGGCCGAGCTGGAGGCGGCGTTCGAGGAAGGCATCGGGTTCGACGGCTCGGCGATCGAGGGCTTCGCCCGGGTCTACGAGGCCGACATGCTGGCCCGGCCCGACCCGTCGACGTTCCAGATCCTGCCCTGGCGGGGTGAGGTCCCGGCGACGGCCCGGATGTTCTGCGACATCCTGATGCCCGACGGCACCGCGTCGTACGCCGATCCGCGCAACGTGCTCAAGCGGGTGCTGGCCAAGGCGGCCGACCTCGGGTTCACGTTCTACACCCACCCGGAGATCGAGTTCTTCCTCTTCAAGGACGGTCATGTGTCCGGCACCGCGCCGGAGCCGTACGACCTGAGCGGCTACTTCGACCACACCGCGCACGGCGGCCAGGACTTCCGCCGCGAGGTCATCACGATGCTCGAGGCGATGGGGATCTCGGTGGAGTTCAGCCATCACGAGGGGGCGCCGGGCCAGCAGGAGATCGACCTGCGCTACGCCGACGCGCTGTCCACGGCCGACAACATCATGACCTTCCGGGTCGTCGTACGCGAGGTCGCGCTCGCCGAGGGCATCCATGCCTCGTTCATGCCGAAGCCGTTCGCGGAGCATCCGGGCTCTGGTATGCACACCCACATGTCGCTGTTCGAGGGCGACCGCAACGCGTTCTTCGAGGCCGGTGCCGAGTATCAGCTGTCGCGGGTCGGCCGGTCGTTCATCGCCGGGCTGCTCGAGCACGCCGCCGAGATCACCGCCGTCACGAACCAGTGGGTCAACTCCTACAAGCGGCTGTGGGGTGGCGTCGGGGGAGAGGCCGGCAAGGGCGGGGAGGCGCCGGCGTACATCTGCTGGGGCCACAACAACCGCTCGGCGCTGGTGCGGGTCCCGATGTACAAGCCGCACAAGGGCCCCTCGTCCCGGGTCGAGCTGCGGTCGATCGACTCGGCCTGCAATCCCTATCTCGCGTACTCGCTGATGCTCGCGGCGGGACTCCGTGGCATCGAGAAGGGCTACGAACTGCCGCGGGAGACCGAGGACGACGTCTGGTCGTTGACCGAGACCGAGCGGCGGGCGATGGGCATGGACCCGCTGCCGTACAGCCTCAGCGAGGCGATCGCCCAGATGGAGAGCAGTGAGTTCGTCGCCGAGACCCTCGGTGAGCACGTCTTCGACTTCTTCTTGCGCAACAAGCGGCAGGAGTGGGCGGAGTATCGCGCCCAGGTGACGCAGTACGAGCTCGACAGCCTGCTGCCGGTCCTGTAATCCGACGCGGTCGGTCGCCGATCACCAACGCTCGACGAGGTGCTCGCGGCCCGGCGGCGGCTCGTAGTCTTCCGGCCAGTAGTCGGTGACCTTGGCGATCAGCCCGTCGTCGTCGAGGTCGAACCAGATGCACGCGTCCTGGTGGTCGGCTCCGATCCGCGAGTCGATCCAGGCCGCCGCCTGGCGACCGTCGGCGACGATCCGGCGGATCTCGAGATGCCAGTCGCCGGGGTATTCCTGGTTGAACCGGAGGTAGCGCTGCTTGCCGCGTACGCGCTCCCGCGACTGTGGCATCTCGTAGAGCACGGTCTCGGCCAGCAGGTCGCCGAAGGCGTCCCAGTCGCGGGCCTCGACGCGCTCGAAGTAGGCCCGGACGGCGGCTCGGGTGCTCGCGGTCTCGTCCATATCGAGACCGTAGGCCGCCGCGCCGACAGTCGGTGCTGCCGGGCGGTCAGCCGTCGTCGTCGGCGAGGAGCCGATAGAGCTTGCGGCGGGTCTCTTCGAGCAACTCGGCGGCGCGCTCCTGTTGCTCCTCGGTGCCGGCGGTCGCGACCTGCATCGCCGCCCCGCCGACCTGCATGACCAGACCCGCGAAGTCACCGCGCTGCTGCCACTGGTCGCCGTCGTCCGGACGCCACAACGCCTCGAACTCCTCGGACCGCTCGGCGACTTCGGCCCGGCCGTCGTCGGTGAGCTCGAACACCCGGCGTCCGCCGGACTCCTCGGCATGCACCAGACCCTCGTCCTCCAGCTGGGACAGCGTCGGGTAGACCGACCCGGGGCTGACCCGCCAGCGTCCGTCGCTGCGCTTGGCGATCTCCCGGATCAGCTGGTAGCCGTGCATCGGCTCGGTGTCGAGGATCCCGAGGATGGCGAGCCGGACGTCGCCCCGGCCCCGCCGCGGTGTCCCCGGCCCGCCGAACGGCATGAAGTCGCGCACCCATGGTGGAATTCCGGGATGGCCGAAGCCGCGGTGTCCGAATCCGCCCCAGCCGTGGCCGCCATGACCGGAGCCGCCGTGGCCGGAGCGACCGGCGCGGGCCGCCATGAGGAGGAAGGGCAAGGGCCGCCGGCTGCCTGGGTAGAACATGATGCCTCCGTACGATGTGTCGCCGATGGGTCGACGATATATCGCTAAGATTGCTGGGACAAGCCGTCACCCGTGCCGTAGCGTTCGGTGCGACATGGGCGACCGATCGACGCGAGTGACCTCGCCGCAGGCCAGGCTGATCCGCAGGGGGTTTCGGCGGGCCGACGAGTCGTGGGCGCACCTGCGGCGACTCGCGGGGGGCAAGGATGTGCCGGACGACGTCGTCGAGGCGTTCGCCGCCGCGCCGGATCCCGATCTCGCCGTGGCGTCGCTCGCGGGGATCGCCGAAGCCGCGCCGGACAGAGACCTGCTGGCGACGCTCGTCTCCGGCCTCGACCTGCGGCGCCGGCTGGCCGCCGTCCTCGGGACTAGCGAGGCGCTCGGCGACTTCCTCGCCAGGCATCCCGAGTTCGTCGACGATCTCGCCGACCCGGCGCTGGACAGCCCGGCCGAATCCGCCGATCGGGCGCGGGCAGGCC
>JALDXR010000241.1:0-5891 GCA_032154865.1 Nocardioidaceae bacterium | reverse complement strand
CGGCGGTCAGCTCCAAGACCGGTGCCGGGTGCTCCGGCTCTTCACCACCCGGCGGCGTCGGCTGCGTCCACCGGGCCACCTCGCCGTCGCCGTACGTCTGCACCGTCGGGAAAACCAGGGTCGTCGGTTCCTCCGGGAATGGCCCGATGGAGAGCTCGAACTCGTCGAACATGTTGGGCGCGATCCCGTGTCCGGGGTCCGCCGTCCACGTCACGGACCGCACCGCCTCGGTCAGGACCAAATCACCCGCCTCGACCGGCTTGGGGAGCTTGGCATCGTCGACCCGGACCTGCCAGCCCGGATGCGGCTTGGCCCGGACACTCGCGAACGGAGTGTCCGCGGGCATCGTGACCTGGACCTTGGTCGTACTGGCGGTCTCGGACTCACTGGGGACCCGGACCACCACCTTGCCGTAGCCGCCGGGCGCGGCGTCGGTGCTGCTCACGGTGACGTGAGCGCTGGCCGGCCCGGTGGCAATCGCGAACGACAACGCGGCTGCCGTGCCGACCAGGAGGATCTTGCGTTTCTTCGTACTCATGAAAACGGGGGCCTCTCATGTCGAGATGAACGCTGAACGGCCCGATCCGGTCGACGTGACGTCTTATCCATACATACGGAGCACTTTGGTACTTCGATTGGAGTCGATGCGATGCGGAGTACGCCACCACTCGGCGGCATGGTGTTCGAGCGACGCAGGCGACGCCGGTCAGGCGGGAACGGACAGACCCGACCCGAGTGGAGGACCCCGTCGTGGTGGCTCACTGCCCTGCCAGCAGCGCGGCGCCGCGGACCGGGCGATGGCCACCACCGTCGGCACGGTTGGCCGGGGCAGTCCGGGGATCGCGCGCAGCGTCCGCCAGACGCGCAGACCGAGGCTCTCGGCCACCGACCACAGCAACTCCTCGCCGCGGCGCAGGACGCCCACCATGACGATGGTGGCGGCGGCGTGACCGAGCAGCATCGGCCAGGTCAGATGGTCGGCCGCGCCCGCGCCCGAGCCGGCCGAGAACAGCACGTGGAACACCGACTGCACGGCGACGAGAACGCCGGTCAGTGACAGCGGGGTCCACCGGGCGAAGCTGAGCACCCAGGCGATCACGGCCGAGGCCGCGAGCATCCCGGCAAGTGCCGTCGGCGACGGCATCGCGTACTGCCCGGCGACGTGACCGGCCAGTGAGACGCCGACCGCCGCGGCTCCGACACCGGTGCCGCGCAGAAGTCGCACAAGACCTCGAGTCGGGTCCAGCGCGTCGAGACGATCGGGCGCCTGCACGGGCCCAGCGTACGGATTTGTCCCGCTCGGCGCATCTGCCCGCCGGCTCAGCGGCGCTTGGCGGCGCTCCGGGAGGCCTTGGTGCGCTGCTTCCACACCTTGAGTTGCTCGGACCGCAGCCGAGCGTCCTTGCGAGCCGCCATCCAGGCCTGTTCGCGTAGCAGCTTCCGCCAGCTCTCGAGCCGACGGGCCGGAAGCGTGCCCGACTCGACCGCCGCGAGTACGGCGCAGTCGGGCTCGGTCTCGTGACGGCAGTCGCTGAACCGGCACCGCTCCGCCAGCTCCTCGATGTCGGAGAACGTCGCGGCGAGTCCCTCGTCGGAGTCGAACAAGCCGATCCCCCGCAGCCCGGGAGTGTCGATGATGGAGCCGCCGTCGGGCATCAGGACGAGCTCGCGCCGCACCGAGGTGTGCCGGCCTCGTCCGTCGCCGCGGATCTGCTCGGTCGTCAGGACATCGGCGCCGACCAGGGCGTTGACGAGCGACGACTTGCCGGCGCCCGACGAGCCCAGCAGGGCCAGCGTGGTCCCCGGGACGAGCAGCCCTCGCAGGTCGCCAAGACCGTCGCCGGTCACCGAGCTGCAGACGAAGACCTCGGCACCTGGCGCCGCCGCGGCCACGTCAGCCGCGACATCGTCGGCGTCGGTCGCGATGTCGGACTTCGTGAGCAGCACGATCGGCGCGGCGCCGCTTTGCCAGGCCACCGCGAGCAACCGCTCCAGCTTCGTCATGGCCGGCACCTGGTCGAGTCCGGTCACGATGCCGGCATGGGTCAGATTGCTGGCGAGCACCTGACCCCTCGAGTCGGGTGACGGATCGGCGCGGACGATGCTGGTACGCCGGGTCAGCACGGCTTCGGCCGTCGTACGGTCGTCGGGCCAGTGCCGCAGCGTCACCCAGTCTCCCGTACACGGAGCCGCGGTGGCGTCGCGCGCCATGGCGTCCAGCACCTCGCCGCCGAGGCTGGCCCGGACGGCACCGGCCTCGGAGATGACCGTGACCACGCCACGATCGACCCGCGACACCCGGCCGACCGCGTCGGCTGCCTGTTCGCCGGCCTCGGCGGCCCAGGCATCGTCCCAGCCCAGTGCCGCCAGTACCCCCGTCGGATTTGCGTTCATCCCGTGTTGACTCCGTTCACGCCAAGTTCTCACTGGGCGGAACGGTAAGCCGGTTCAGGACCGCCGCGCACCGGGTTTTCGGTCGCGCTCCTCGCGCTGCCGGGCATCCTCGAGAACCCGCTTGGTGCGTTCGGCGATCTCGTCGTCCATCAGCGCGCCGTCGATGTCCTTGGTCTCCATCTCCTCGTTCAGGCCCGTTTCGCGCAGCCGCGCCTGTGCCACCCGCTCCCGAAGCCGGCGGGCGAGCTCCACCCGCGCCTGGGCCGTCTCGCTGTCGGGATAGACCTGGTCGAACGCGGCGTTGAGGGCAGCGCCGATGAGCACCGTGATGGACAGGATGTAGAGCCAGATCAGCACCACGATCGGCGCCGAGAGCGGCCCGTAGATGGACGAGGTGTTGACGCTGTTCTCGAGCACCACCCGCAGCACGTAGCTCAGGCCGATCCACGCGATCAGCGTGAAGACGGCTCCTGGAAGGTCGTAGCGCCATGGCGTCCGCACCGGAACCGACAGGTGATAGAGCGAGGTCAAGAACGCGATCGACAAGACGATGACGGTCGGCCAGTACAGCGCCTCGACCCAGTCGAACCGGCCCGATAGCTGTTGTTGTACGAGGTCCGGGCCGCGCAGGACGAGCGGGACGACGACCACGCCGATGAAGAGCGCGACGATGTAGAGCACGAACGACAGGGCTCGGGTCCGGACGATGCCGCGGCGGCCGCCGAGGCCGTACATCAGGGTGATCGTGTCGATGAAGACGTGCAGCGCGCGAGAGCCCGACCACAACGCGATCAGGAATCCGATGAGGGCGAACTCGATGCGTCCCTCGAGCACGTCGTTCAGCGTCGGCCGGATGACCTTGTCGACCGTGTCGGGTGTCAGTACGTCGGACGCGTTGGCCAGGATGTCGGCCTTCAGCTCGTCGACCTGGATGTTGTTGTAGCGGTCGGCGATGTAACCGATCGTGCCGGCCAGCCCGAAGATCAGCGGCGGCAGCGAGAGGATGGCGAAGAACGCGGCCTCGGCCGCGAGACCGGTCACCCGGTAGCGGAAGCATGCGCTGACCGTCGACTTGACGAGACGCCAAAGCAAACGGCGCACCGACACCCACGGCTTCGGGTGAGGCACGGCACTACTCACCGTTTCCCCGGCCATAGCTCTACCGTAACGATATGGACCCCCTCCAGCGCTCAGCGAGGAACCAGGTGCCGCCTCTGACCGGGCACGATGTCGTCGCGACCGACCCTGCTCTCGGCGACGCGATCGTGGCCGCCGCCGGAGCCGAATCGTCCCAGATCACCGCGGCGCTCGAGAGTCTGGGCCGACTCGCGGGGTCCGAGGAGGCCCGCGAGCACGCTCAGCTGGCCAACCGCCACGGCCCTGAGTTGGTACCCGTAGACCGCTGGGGCAACCGCGTCGACGAGGTGCGCTTTCATCCCTCTTGGCACTGGCTGCTCGACCACGGCGTCCGCTCCGGCCTCCAGGCGGCGGCCTGGACGTCGACACTTCCGCTCCCCCATCTGCGTCGCGCCGCCGGCTTCTACGTCTGGGCCCAGGTCGAGTCCGGCAACGGATGTCCCCTGTCGATGACCTACGCCGCCGTCCCGGCACTGCGCGTCGACGAGGGGCTCGCGAAGGAGTGGGTGCCCGGCCTCGCCGCGACGGCGTACGAGTTCGGCCTCGCACCTCCCGAGTCGAAGGCCGGTCTGCTCGCCGGGATGGGCATGACCGAGAAGCAGGGCGGCTCCGACGTACGGGCCAACGTCACCGAGGCGACTCCGACCGGGGCCGACGGAGAGTACGTTCTGCGGGGGCACAAGTGGTTCTGCTCGGCGCCGATGGACGACGTGTTCCTGATGCTGGCGCAGGCGCCGGACGGACTCAGCTGCTTCGTCGTGCCGCGGGTGCTGCCCGACGGCAGCCGTAATCCGTTCACGATCGTCCGGCTGAAGGACAAGCTCGGCAACCGGTCCAACGCCTCGGCCGAGATCGAGCTCGACGGCACGATCGCGCGCCGGCTCGGTCAGGAGGGCCGTGGCGTGCGCACGATCATCGACATGGTCGCCGCGACCCGGCTCGACTGTGTCCTGGGCTCGGCCGGTCTGATGCGCCGGGCGACTGCCGAAGCCGCCTGGCATGCCCGGCACCGGGAGGCGTTCGGGCGGACGCTTGCCGAGCAGCCGGCGATGGTCAACGTGCTCGCCGACCTGGCCGTCGAGTCCGAGGCCGCGGTCCGGCTGGCGCTCCGCCTGGCCGTCGCCGTCGACCGCTCCGACGACGAGCACGAGCAGGCATTACGTCGCCTCGGGCTGCCGTTGGCGAAGTTCTGGGTCTGCAAGCGGACGCCGTTTCACGTCGCGGAGGCGCTCGAGTGCCTCGGCGGCAACGGCTACGTCGAGGAGTCCGGCCTGCCGCTGCTGTTCCGGGAGTCACCGCTGAACTCGATCTGGGAGGGCAGCGGCAACGTCAACGCCCTCGACGTGCTGCGTGCGCTGCGACGCGAGTCCGGCGTCCTCGACGCCTGGCTGCGTGAGGTCGGCGCCGTCCGTGGTGAGGATCCCCGGCTCGACGCGGCTGTCACCGACGTACTGACGATGCTGGCCGACCTCGACGGGATGGAACAGCGGGCCCGGCGCCTGGCAGCCCGGATGGCGACCTGCCTGCAGGCGGCGCTGCTCCTGCGCGACGGCGATCCCGCGGTCGCCGACGCGTTCTGCGCGTCCCGGCTGGCCGGGGACTGGGGCGGCGTCTTCGGCACGCTGCCGTCGGGAATCGACGTCGAGGCGATCGTGCGGCGCGCGACGCCGGTGGCCTGAGCGAGCCGGCGGATGAGGCGCCAGTGGACGGCCTACCTGGCCGCGGTCGTCGGAGCCGGTGTGGTCGCCGCGATCGCGGTCCTGTCGGTCCGTGCGCAGGATCCGACGCTCGCGGGCGTCGGCCTGGCGGCGGCCGTCGCCGTGATGGCGATCCTGACCGTCGACACGCGTTTCGGCGTCGGCGTACTCGATCCGGCCTGGTCGCTGTCCTTGATGATCAGAGGCCGCCTCCGGGTCGGCGACCTCCTGCCGATCTGGGCCGCCCAGGCGGTCGGCGCGCTGGCGTTCGGCGCGTTGGCCCGGTGGCTGGTCGACGACCTCCGGCAGTGGTCGATCATCGAGCAGCCCGACATCGTGCCGGCGGCTGTCGTCGTGGCGATCTTCGCGTTCGTCGGCAGCTGGCTCGCCGTGGCGGTCGATGTCCGGCGGGCACCGGCGGCTGCGGCCGGGCTTCCAACCCTCGGCGTGGGCGCTGCGCTGCCGCCGACGTTCGCCGCGGCCGCCAACCCGGCCGCGCTCTTCGCCCTGGGAGTCGCCGGCGTCGCCGAGTGGGAGTACGTGTTCTTCGTGGCCGTGGCGGCCTTCGCCGGCGCCGTACTCGGAGCCCTCGCAACGCCGATCCTCGAACCGGCACCGGCCGAGCGCTGAGAAGAGTCCGGTATCTCATGATCTGAGATAGCG
>JALDXR010000240.1:0-5901 GCA_032154865.1 Nocardioidaceae bacterium | reverse complement strand
GCCCGTGGCGGGCTGGGCCGCGGCGTCTCGGCGCTGCGCAGCGGGCGGGCCCGGGCGGGCCTGCGCACCGGCGCGTTCGGCGAGGCGCTCGCCAGGTACCGCAACGCCGTCCGGATCGGCATCATCGGCCTGGCCGCGCTCATCTACTTGCTCAAGGACCACCCGACCGGGTCCTATGCCCTCACCGTGGTGATCGTCACGGTCGTCATCCTGGTGATCGTGGAGGTTCTCGCCGCGCCACCACCCAAGGAACCCGCCAAGGAGCCCGAGGAGGTCAAGGCGGAACCAGAAGGGGGCGAAGACAAGGCCGACGTGGCACCGCCGTAGTCCCGCTCACGAATCACAGCAGTCCGCGACGACGCGCAACCCGGACGGCTTCCTTGCGGGATCGAACTCCGAGCTTGCGGTAGACCCCTCGGATGTGGGTCTTGACCGTGTTCGTCGACACCATGAGGTTCGCGGCGATCTCGTCGACTCGGTTCAACGTGGGAAGCTCGCGAAGGATGTCGAGCTCCCGGTCGGTCAGGAGCGCGATCGTCGGCCCGTCGGTCGGCAGCCGAGCCAGCTCGAGGGCGCGGCCGATCAGCTCGGAGTGACCGTTCAGCCGGTCGGTCTGCTCGGACACGTAGGCGAGCAGATCCGGCGACGCCATCGCCAGCTCGCGGTAGCCGCCGGTCGAGGCGCAGATCTCGAGAGCCCGCTGGACCTCGTCGAAGGCTTCGTACGGATGCTCGGCGCGGATCGCGTGGGTGGCGTCCAGCAACAGCGCCGCCACGAGAGAGGAGCTCACCAGGCACTCGGTGGTTCCCTCGACGACGGGTCGCAGCATCCGGCGAGCCTGGTCATCACGCCCCTGGGCCGACATCGCGATCGCCCGCATCGTGACGGCATCGCCGTTGGGCGGCAGCATCGACGTCGCGTGGTCGACCGAGCGGCGCACCAGGTCCGTACGGCCTCGCTCCAGCGCGCGTCGGACCCGGGCGAAGCAGGAGTACACAAGCAGCGAGTCGGGCAGGAGGGCCAGGTCCGGTGCCTCCTCGCCCGCGTCGTCACCCGAGGTCGACGGCTCGTCGAGCCCGAGCGCGACGGCGAGGAGGTCGGCCTGTGATCGGGCTGCCATCGCCACCACGGGATCCATGGAGTCGCTCGGCACGTTCCGGGCCTGCTTCAGATACTCGGTTGCCGCCGCGTCGTCGAGACGCTGGAACGCGATCCATCCCATCAGGAGGTCGGCGTAGGCCAGGATCGGATCGTGGACATCGGCCAGCTCCTCGGCGCGCGCCGCGGCGAGATCCACCCGCCGCGATGACTCGAGGTAGTTGCCGCGGCCCAGCGCCGCCGCCGCCCACAAGGTCCGGCAATGCACTTCCACGTGCGCCCGTCCCAAGCTGCTCGCCAATCCGATCCCCTGCTCGAGATCGCGCTCGGCGATGACCGACTCGCTGCCGTTCACCAGCGACGTGCCTCGAAGCGCCGCGATCAGCAGGCGCAGATCGTCCGACCAGGACGGCTGCGGTTCGCTCGACCAGACCAGCTCGGACGACGAGGACTCGCCGGTCAGTTGGTCGATCCGCAGACTCACCGCGGCATGAAGGCTTCGCAGCTGCGGGTTCGGACTCGCGGTGACGTCCGCACCGGCCAGCCACCCCTTGGACGCGGCCACCTTGCCTTCCTGAGCAGTTACGCAGGCGCCGAAGACGGCGGTCCAGTCGGTCACCACCTGGCGCTGTTCGGTCAGCACCTGCCGCAGTTGCGAACCCTCGCCGCTCAGCAACAGCTCGGGGCCGAGGCGCCGCAGCTGATCGTCGATCAGCTCCGCCTCCGCGCTGGCGAGCGCATGCTCGATCGCGGCCAACACGTCGCCCTGTCGCTCGTACCAAAGCGCCGCACTCCGGTGAGCCGCGCGCAGCTCCGTACGATCCCGGCGAGCGAACTCGGCATGCAGATACGACCGCAGCAGCGGGTGATAGCTGAACCAGACATCCTGGCCGCTCGGCCCGTCGAACCGATCGAGCAACGGCGCCAGGTCCTCCATCCCCAAGATCACCTCGCCGGCATCGGCGCGACCGGTCAGCTCGACCGCGAGGTCGTCGTTGAGCTGCGGCACGACGGCCGTCCGCAACAACACCTCCTGTGCCTCCGGCGAGGTCGCCGTGAACGACTCTTGGAACAGGTAGTCGGCCAGCACTCCGGCCTGCGCGTTGAAGAGCGTCGCCAGGCGGCCTCCGTCACCGGGACGGCGGAGGACACTGCGGGCGAGCTGGACACCGGCCGGCCAACCCTCGGTCAGGTCGACGACCGCCGCGATGTCGTCGGCACCGAGTGGCAGCCCGCGAAGCACCTCGGCCGTCTCCGCGGCGGAGAAGGCCAGCTCGCGGGCGCGTAGCTCGATCAGGTTGCCGGCCAGCCGAGCCTCGTGAAGGGAGAAGGCCGGGTCGTGTCGGGACGAGAGGACCAGGCGCATCGGCGGCGGCAACCGCCGGCTCAAGACGCCCAGCTGACTCACGACCGCGGCGCTGGTCGGCACCTGCACGTCATCGAGCACCAGGATCGTCGGCTCCGGGAGATCTCTCGCGCGTTCGAGGAACCGGCCGAGGAAGGTGTCGTCAGGCGGTCGGCGGGTCGACAACAGGTCGGCAAGCACATCAGCGGCTTCGGGCGACGACGACTTCAGCGCGGACAGCACGGTCCGCCAGATGCTTCCGGCCCGCGTACCGGACGTGTCCAACGCCACCCAAGCGACGTGGGCTCGGCCCTGGTCGGTGACTTCCTGGCAGAACTGCGACAACAACGTGGTCTTGCCGAAGCCGGCCGGCGCGGAGAGCAAGGCGAGTGGGGGCCCGGACTGGTCGACGATCGGATGGAGCGACGCGAGGAGCCGATCTCGACGTACGACAGGAACCCGCAATTGCGGCCACGACGGAACCGCCCGTGGCCGGGCAGCCGCCACCGTCCCGTGCTCCCTGCGCTGTCCCATGGCGCTGCCCTAACGGGCGGTGACGACGGAGCTTTCCCTCGGCGCGAGGACGCCAACTGGGCCGGAGATAGATCTGACGAAGTGACGCGGACCTGGGCGCTCCACAACTCTCATCTGGACTCCTTATCCGACCCTCCAAGGCTGGCATGGACGTCCAGTCTTCAATTAGTTCGAAAGTCCCGGGTTACTCGGGAACTTGGGCGTACTCAGCCGCAACTGCCGCCTTTAAGTCCTTTTCGGCCTCAATTGGGCAGCTGGCGAAACTCCACGACCGAGATACCCAGATCGCGGAAGCGGGAGAGCAGGCCATGCAGATGCGCCCGATCGCGGACGGTCCCGAACAGGACCGAGCCACCGGCCGGCCCGCGAGCTACGTCGAGTTCGGGAAAGCTGGCCCGGACCGTGTCGGAGACCGTGCCGTCAACCAGGAACTCGACGCGCATAGGGCGGTCGGAACGAGAGTCAGACGTGTGCTCGCTCGTCATCCCGGCACTACCTCCCGGCGCTTGCCCGACAAGACTGCGGTTCACCGCGGCTCGGCGGCATCACCCCGGCAAGGTGAAACAACCGCGCAAGCCGCAGATCGCCGGCCGTTCACCTGACGTGCGTGGACGACTCACCCAGAGACGCCGCAGCGGCGGCGAGGCCCGAGGCACCCGCCGCCGCCACGTGATCCGGCTAGGCCGTGTCTCCCTAGGCCGCCAGGTCGAACGCCGGCTCCGCCGTGGGTTCCGGCACGGACTCCAGCTCGTCACGACGGATGAGCGTCAAGGCCGCGATGATCCCCACCGCCGCGATGATCGCACCGGCCACGAATGCCGCGGTGAACCCGTCGACGAGGGCGAACGGTGCCGCCGTTCCGGAGGCGAGTGCGCTCTCGGTCTGCGAGCTCGCGATGGTGGACAGCGCCGCGATGCCCAGCGCGCCGCCGATCTGCTGCGACGTGTTGAACAGACCGGACGCGAGGCCAGCTTCGGCCGGCTTGACTCCGGCCAGCGCCGCGATCGAGATCGGGACGAAGGCGAAGCCGATGCCGAGACCCGTGAGCAGGAAGCCCGGCAGCAGGTCGGTGACGTACGAGCCGCCGACCGAGACCTGCGTGAAGTACACCAGTCCGGCGGTGAGGCTCGTCATCCCGACGACCAGAACCGGCTTCACACCGATCTGCGTCACGAGCTGCGCTGCCACGGTCGACCAGACGATCGCCGTACCCGCGACTGCGAGGTAGGCGACTCCCGTCGTCATCGCCGAGTAGTGCAGCACCTGCTGCATGTAGAGCGTCAGCATCAGGAACATCGAGAACATCGCGGTGCCCAGGATGAAGCCGGCCACGTTGGCACCGGCGACCGTGCGGATCCGGAAGATGCCGAAGCGCATCAGCGGCTCGGACTGGCGCAGCTCCCAGGCGACGAACCCGACCAGCATGGCGAGTGCGACGCCGAAGAAGGTCAGGGTCCGCCCGGCCAGCCAGCCGTCCTGTCCGGCCTGCGTGATCGCGTAGACCAGCGAGGACAGCCCGCCGGTCACCAATAGGGCTCCCCAGGCGTCGAAACTCGTGACGCGGGCGTCGCGGCTCTCGGTGAGCAGCACCGGCGCCAGTGCGAACGCGGCCGCGCCGACCGGCACGTTGACGAAGAAGATCCACTCCCAGCTGAGCGCGTCGGTGAGGACGCCACCCATCAAGACGCCGGCGGCGGCGCCGAAGCCACCAACGGCACCCCAGACGCCCAGCGCGATGTTGCGCTCACGCCCTTCCTGGAACGTCGTCGACAGAATCGACAGCGCCGCGGGCGAGATGATCGCCGCGCCGAGACCCTGCAGCGCTCTCGCGCCGATCAACGACGACTCCGACCAGGCCAGACCGGCCATCAGCGACGCCAGCGTGAAGACCACGACGCCGGCGAGGAACACTCGTCGCCGGCCGAGGAGGTCGGCCGACCGGCCGCCGAGGAGTAGTAGTCCCCCGAACACGAGCGCGTACGCGCTCATCACCCATTGCAGGTTCTCCTGCGAGAACCCCAGATCCTCCTGGATCGACGGCAGAGCAACGTTCACCACCGCGATGTCCAAGACGACCATGAACTGGACCGCGGCCAGCAAGGCCAGCGCCAGCCACTTCCGTCGCTCCGACGTCACCATCTTGATCGGTTTCCTTCCCTGAAGACGTTGACTTGCAATCTAATAGCACTCACTTTCAAAATGCAAGGGCTTACTTCAAAAACGCAAGCGGATGCACTAGACTGGGAGTCATGTCGAGGGCCTATGACCAGTACTGTCCGATTGCGCACGCTCTCGATCTGGTCGGAGAGCGGTGGTCGCTACTCGTCGTGCGCGAGTTGATGTGCGGCCCGAAGCGCTACACCGATCTCGCCGCACAGCTCGGGATCGGGACCAACATCCTCGCCGCCCGGCTCCGCGACCTGGAGGCAGGCGGAGTCGTGACCAAGCGGAAGCTGCCTCCGCCGGCGAACACCCGCGTCTACGAGCTCACCGACTACGGCTATGAGCTGAATGGCGCTCTGCGCGAGTTGGCGCTTTGGGGCGCTCGTTCGCTCGGCCCTCCGACCGCCGCCGACGAGCTCTTCCCCGGCTGGGTCGAAAACGCCGTCCGCACCATACTGTCTCCGATCGCCCCGCCCGGGCGCTTCGAGTTCCGGGTCGACGACGAGGTGGCCGGTCTCGTCGACGGCGAGGTTCAGTCGGGTCCGATCGACAATCCCGACGTCGTCATCGAGGGCTCTCCCGAGGGCATCTACCACATGTTCGTCGACCGCAGCCTCGACCTCGTCACCATCCGAGGAGACCGCGAACTGCTCGACCAGCTTCTCGACGTCGCACCCGCGCGGATCGAGGCGACCGCCGTCTAGCCGCCGGCGGAGTCGCTCGAGGCGGACCGCAAGAATCGGCGCAACTCGGCGTTGAAC